>JACQVE010000049.1 GCA_016209965.1 Gemmatimonadota bacterium
GAGTGCCGGGACGAGAGCGCCCAGCGGAACCAAGGCCGCCGCGCCGCGGCCGCCCAGGAGAAGCACGGTTGCTGCCATCATCGCGGCCAGGTATAGGAGGCCCACGGCCGGAAGCCCGAACCGGCCAGGCCAGGCGGAAAAGCTGAAGCTCAGCTCGTCCACGCGGTAACCGAGGGCCTGGAAGCGCTGCCGCAGCTCCACCGCCACCTGCTCGGCGCCCGCGGACCCACTCAGCCGCGGGCGGGCCAGTGCGCTCAGGCTGTCCAGAACCTCTCGCTCCTCGCGCCGGCTCGCCGGTCTCGGCACCCGGCCGGCCGGCCCTTCGCCCCCACGCATCCTGTCCTGGTAGCTCCGTGTCCCCGATGAACCGTCAGCCGGGCAAAAGCTCCGCCTGCACCAACACGCGCGCGACCTTACGCCGCTCCTTTTCGGGCAACGGGCGCAACGGCGGGCGCGGCGCGCCTCCCGTGTAACCCAGCAGGTCGAGGGCTGCCTTGACACCCGGCGCGCCGTAGGCTGCTACGATCTCCCGGTGCACGGGAGCAAGCCGTTCCTGCAGCTCACCAGCACGCCGGCTCTCGCCCTCGCGGTAGTACTGCAGGATCCGCGCACAATCGCCTGGCGCGAGCAGACCGAGCGCCAGGACGCCGCCCACCGCGCCCAGCTCGAGCGCCGTGTAGAGCAACGCGCCGCTGCCCACCAGCAGTGCAGCGTGACGGCCGCACGCCACCGTGTAATCGGCCAGCCGCTTCACGTCACCGGACGAGTCCTTCACGGCGGCCACCCGAGGGTGACGGACCACTTCGCCGATCAGCCCCGGCTCGAGCACCACGTGGGTGTACTTCGGAATGTGATAGACAATGAGCGGGACCCTGGCGGCCTCGGCCACGCCCAGGTAGTAGTCGCGCAGCGCCGCGGGCGCGAGCAGCGCGCCGAAGTAGGCGGGCGGGTGCAGCAGCGCCGCGTCCGCGCCGGCCTCGGCAAGCCGGTTGAGCTGGCGGGCGGCCGTGCGGGTCGACTCCCCGCTCACGCCCGCCACCAGCGGCACGTCTGGTGGCACCAGGTCCCGGGCGAAGCCGACGAGGCGGAGCTTCTCCTCCTCCTCCAGCAGCACGCCCTCGCCGGTCGAGCCGAACAGGACGATGCCGTCGATCGGCTGCTGAAGCCAGCGGCGCAGGTTCTCGCGGAAGCTGACGGGGGCGATCTCCCCCGAGACAGGGTCGTACGGCGTCGTGACCGGGAGCAGGATCCCCGAGAACACAGGCGCGGCCCGCGAGGCAGCGCTCAGCCGAGGACCTTCATGCGCAGCTCGAAGTCCGCGGGATTGGTCGCCGCGGCCTTGGCCACCTCGTAATCGACGGTTCCCCCTCTGACCAGGTCCATCAGATGCTGATCGAACGTCTGCGAGCCGTACTGCTCCCGACCCTGCGCAATGAAGTCCGGGATCTCGTCTACCCGGTTCATATCCCGCATAGCGTCGCGGATGGTGCCGGTGACCACCATGACCTCGCAGGCTGCGATCCTGCCCTTCACGTCCTTGCGCGGGAGCAGCCGCTGACTGATCACGCCCACCAGCGACTCGGAGAGCCGGACCCGAACCATCTCC
Organism: Gemmatimonadota bacterium; assembly: GCA_016209965.1. Lineage (NCBI taxonomy): Bacteria > Pseudomonadati > Gemmatimonadota > Gemmatimonadota bacterium. The sequence goes on from JACQVE010000049.1 coordinate 1,607, forward strand.
TGCTCGTGCGGCGGGAACACAGCGATGACGCGGGAAATGGTCTTGACCGCGCTCTGCGTGTGCAGCGTCGAGAAGACCAGGTGCCCGGTCTCCGCCGCTTTGAGCGCGATGTCGATAGTCTCTGTGTCGCGCATCTCGCCCACCAGGATGATGTCCGGATCCTCACGCAGTGCCGCCCGCAGCCCCGTCGCGAACGACTTGGTGTCCGCACCCACTTCCCGCTGCGTGATCGAGCTCTGCTGGTGCCGGTGCAGGAACTCGATGGGATCCTCGAGCGTGAGAATGTGCTTCTTCTTGTTCTGGTTGACGTGGTTCAGCATGGCCGCCAGTGTGGTGCTCTTCCCCGAGCCCGTCACGCCCGTCACCAGGACCATGCCGCGCTCCGCGTCAGACATCTCGGCCAGCACGCGCGGAAGCTGCATCTGCTCGAGGGTCGGGATCTCGAAGGGAATGGCCCGCAGAATGATTCCGAAGGAGCCGCGCTGCCGTAAGATATTAACCCGGAACCGCCCCAGCCCGGGGGCGCCGAACGAGCAGTCGTAATCGAGGATCTGGTCTACCCGTTCCCGGTCCTCCGGATCGGCAATGAGCTGGATCGCGAGCTGCTTGGTCTGCTCGGGTGAGAGCCGTTGCTCGGTGAGCTGGGTCAGTTCTCCCCGGACACGGGCGCGCACGAAGTCGCCGCCCTTGATGTGGATGTCCGAGGCGCCCTGCTGCATCGCAGCCTTCAGAATCTCAATCATCCCGGAACCTGTCGGTTGAGGTACAGCGGATAAACTAACGGCGGCCGGCCGGCCGCACTACCACCTCAGTGGTCGAATTCGCCAGGACGGTCGCATTCGGCCGGGACCGTACCTGCGAACTCGACCGCTTAGAGCTGACTGACCTTGGTTACGGCCGGCGCCTCGAGCAGGCGGTGCAGCGCCTCATGCCACTTGCGGGCCGGGCCCGCGGCGGCCAGGGAGATGATGTAGGCGTCGCCGCGCTTGTCCACCTCCAGCGTATGGACCTGGAAGCCGCTCTCTACCAGCAGCTTCTCGACTCCCTGGACGGTACCGGGCTGGGGCGTGACACTGACCTGCAGCATGTGCTCGACGGAGCGGCGCACGAGCTGATCCTCGACGCGGCCGAGGAGGATGAGCGCGACAATGACCAGCACCGTAGTGCCCACGGCTTCGACGTAGGCCTGCATCCCCACGGCCATGCCGATGGCGGCAACCACCCACAAGGTGGCGGCAGTGGTCAGGCCAACCACGCTTCCCCGCGCCTGGATGATCGTGCCTGCGCCGAGGAAGCCGATGCCGCTGACAATCTGGGCAGCGATACGTCCCGGGTCCACGTTCGGCGCTGCCGGGCCGGCCGAACGCGCGACGGCGATGGAGAGTTCGGTGAGCAGTGCGGCTCCCAGGCAAATAAGGAGGTTGGTGCGGAAGCCGGCGGGCTTGCGGCTGAGCTCGCGCTCGAGTCCTACGGCGCCGCCCAGCAGGGCGGCCAGGAGCAGGCGGCCGAGCAGGTCGAGCCGGAGCCAGCCCAGCCGGCTCAGCCAATCGGCCGGCGCATCCGCGAGCGGCATCCATTCCATGAACCGGGCCCTCGCCCCCCTCAGTGGTCGAACTCGACCACTCAGTCGTTCCCTCGGCGGAGTTCCTGCAGCGGACCGGTCATTCCAGCCCCAGCACCTCTCTCATATCGTAGTAGCCAGGCGGTTTCCCGGCCAGCCAGCGCGCGGCGAGCAGCGCCCCCTCGGCAAAGAGGCTGCGGTCCGCCGCCGCATGGGCCAACTCGATACGCTCGCGCGCGCCCAGGAAGAGCACGCGGTGCTCGCCCGTGATCTCGCCGCCCCGAAGGGCGTGGAACGCCACTTCCCCGCGGGCCCGCTCGCCGCTGCGGCCGCTCCGCCCGTCGCGGCGCAGGGGCTCCAGGGAGGCGCCGCGCCCCCCCGCGACGGCCCGGCCCAGGGCGAGCGCGGTGCCGCTGGGCGCGTCCGCCTTGTGGCGGTGGTGCGCCTCGACGATCTCGACGTCGTAGCGCTCGGCCGGCAGCACGCGCGCGGCCTGCTCCACGATTCCCAGCAACAGGTTGACACCGGGGCTGAAGTTGGAGGAAACAAGCACGGCACTCCGCTCGGCCGCGGCCTCGAGCGCGCGCAGCAGCGGCCTCTCCAGACCCGTGGTGCCCACAACAATGGCTCGCCCCGCCAGCATCGAGGCGTGCAGCTCGAGCAACCTGGCGAGCTGCTCTGCCGCGGAAAAGTCCACCAGGACAGCGGCTTCCTCGAGGATCGGCGCCGCCCTCTCCGGCGCCTCGATGCGAGGATAGCCCAGCTCGGCAGCCGCTTCGCGGGAGCGGGGCGTGCGAGCGATGCCTCCCGTCAGGCGCAGATCGGCCGCGCCCTCGAGCAGGCGGGCCAGGCAGCGGCCCATGCGGCCGGTCGCGCCGGACACCGCAAGAAGTGTGGGCATGAGTCAGCTTTCCGGGCGGCAGCCTGCTTCACGCAATGCGCTCACCAGCCGCTCGCGGGCGGCGGGCTCGAGCGGCGTGAGGGGGAGGCGCGGCGGACCGACCTCGAACCCGAGCCATTCCACCGCCGCCTTGACGGGAATCGGATTGGGCTCGGCGAAGAGCGCGCGGACCAGCGGCAGGTAGTGAAGCTGCAGCTCGCGACCCCCCGCCACGTCGCCTTCCAAAAAAGCGTGCACCATGCGGCTCGTGTCCCGCGGAGCCACGTTGGCCAGCACACTGATGACGCCACTGCCGCCCAGCGCCAGGATGGGCACGATCTGGTCATCGTTGCCGCTCCAGATGGCGAGCCGTCGCGCCACCAGCCGTGCCAGCTCGGCGATCTGCACAATGTCGCCGCACGCCTCCTTCACGCCGATCACCCGGCCGTCCGCAGCCAGCTCGGCAATGGTGGCGGGCAGCACGTTCACGGCTGTGCGGCCCGGCACGTTGTAGACGACGAGGGGCAGGTCCGCCGCTTCGAGCACCGCCCGGTAGTGTGCCAGCAGCCCGCGCTGCGTCGGCTTGTTGTAAGGCGGCGCGCTGACCAGCAGGCCATCCGCGCCCGCCTCGCGCGCCTGCACCGCCAGCTCCGCCACCCGTGCCGTATCGCTCCCGCCACAACCGGCCAGGATCGGCAGGCGCCCCTCGTTTTCGTCCGCGACGATCTGGACGGCCGTACGCTGCTCGTCCGGGCTCATGGTGGCAGCCTCACCTGTCGAGCCGCAGACGACCAGGGCGTCCGTGCCTTCCCGGTGGTGGAAGCGCACCAGCGCGCGCAGCACGCGCTCGTTCACGCCGCGCTCCTCGAAAGGGGTGACCAGCGCGACAGCGCTGCCGGTGAAGCGAATGGCGGGCATGGCGAGTTTAGTGGCTAGGGGTTGTTCAGATCCAGGATATCGGCGCGGGTGACGTCGGCCTCGTCATCATTCGGCGCCAGGTCCCGCTCGGTCGATTCACGGAAGTCCCGCTCCACCTCGTCGGGCCGGGCGACGTCGAAGAACGAGCGGAACACCCGGTTCCCACATTTGACGCACACCAGCTCCGCGGGCGGCGACTGCTCGGCGGCAAGGCCACCAGGCACCACCCGGCAAAAGGGCAAGATGCTTGCCGGCGCGAGCATGGCGGCGGCCGAAAGCCGGCGCTTGCTCCTGGGCCGGATTACATGCTTCCCCTAGATTACCCGCCCGCGCCGGCCCGAGCAACCGCGCCGGCGCGCCGGACGGAGGCGGACGCAGGCGGAGACTCCACAAACCAGCGGAGAACGAACTCGTCGTGCCCACGGATGAACTGCTGGGGCTGGCGCTCGAGGCCGCCCGGGAAGCGGCGCAGATCCACCGCAGCCATCTCGGCCGGGTGCAGGTCGAGGCCTGGTCGGAGAAGGGCGTGGCGGATTTCGTCACGCACGTCGACCGCGAGGCCGAAGCGCGCATTGTCGAGCGCATCCACCGCCATTTCCCTGACCACGTGGTGCTGGCGGAGGAAGCCGCCACGGCTGTCTCGCCTGCGCCGAGCGCTGGCCGTGGCGGCACGGCCATGGCCGCAGAGGCGGGTGGCTGGCTCTGGTATGTCGATCCGCTGGACGGCACGACCAACTTCCTGCACGGCTACCCCATGTATTCCGCCTCCGTGGCCGTGGCGTACCGGGGCGAGCTACTCGCGGGCGCCGTGGTCTCGAGCGCCACCGCCGAGGAGTGGACGGCGGCACGCGGCCGCGGCGCCTACAAGGATGGCCAGCCCATCCGCGTCTCGAGCATTGACCGGCCTGCGCTGGCCCTGATCGGGACCGGCTTCCCCTTCAAGGCGCTGGACCTGCTGCCGCTCTACCTGCGGCAGTTCGAGAGCGTGATGCGTCACACAGCCGGCGTGCGCCGCGCCGGCTCTGCGGCCCTCGACCTGTGTCACCTGGCCACGGGCTACTTCGACGGCTTCTGGGAGCTCTACCTCTCGCCCTGGGACATTGCCGCTGGAACCTTACTGGTGCGGGAGGCGGGAGGCGTCATTACCACACTGGACGGTGATGCGCGGGTGCTGGACCGGAACCCGGTGACCGTGCTGGCGGGAAACCCGGCCATGTACCGCGAACTCGAGCGACTGCTCCGGGAGGCAAGCGGCTGAACCCGCAAGCGGCAGACGCCTGCCCCCGGAGCGGCCGCAAGGTCACGGCCGATTACGTCACGTCCACCTGCCTGCCCTTCGGCGTGGCGCTGGCTGCACGGCGGAACCCGGGCCGCGCCCGCGGGGGTAGGAAAGCTTCCAGTCAGGATTCGACCCCGGAAATGCCCATGGCAAGTGTCCCAGACAAGCTTACTGGCCTCGTCCCGAGGTCGTCGCTGCTCGAAACCGGGCCCTCCAGCTCGCGCCCCCGGCTGGTAGCCGGCGCCGCCCTCCTCGGCCTCGCCTTCCTGGGTGCGGCCGCAGGGCTGGTGCTCGGGAGCTGGAGCGCCGTCTGCCGCGACTGTCCCTCTGTTGCCCAGATCTACGTGTGGGAGCCGAAGCAGGCCACGCAGATCCTGACCCATGACGGCGAGCTGATCGCCGAGCTGTTCCAGGAACGGCGCACGCCCGTTTCGCTCAAGGACCTGCCAGCGTACGTGCCGCAGGCGTTTGTGGCGGTGGAGGACCAGCAGTTTTACCGCCACTGGGGGTTCAACCCGTGGGGCATCGCCCGGGCGGCGCTGAACAACCTGCTTCACGGCCGGATCGAGGGCGGGGGCAGCACCATCACGCAGCAGTTGGCGCGCAACATGTTCCAGAAGGAGGTCGGCTTCGAGCAGCGGTTCGGCAGGAAGCTGAAGGAACTGAAGGTCGCGCGTCAGCTCGAGCAGGTCTACACCAAGAACCAGATCCTCGAGGCGTACATCAACCAGGTGAATTATGGCCGGGGGTGGTTCGGCATCGAGACGGCGGCGCGTCGCTTCTTTGGCAAGTCTGCCACCGGGCTAAATCCCGCGGAGGCGGCATTACTCGCCGCTGTGATCAAACTGCCGGAGCATTTTTCGCCGTTCCGCAGCCCGGAGCGGGCGCGGGCCCGGCGCAACCTGGTGTTGGGCCTCATGGGGAAGCAGGGATTCCTGGATGAATCGGCCGTCGAGCGCTGGCAGCTCGAGCCGCTGCCCACGCGGCCGCGCGGTGCGGACGAGGGCGAGTTCGCACCGTACTTCGTCGAGTGGGTCCGTGATCAGCTCGACGACCGCTACGGGTCGGAGCTGTACAGCAAGGGGTTACGCATCCACACCACCCTGGATGCGCGCATGCAGCGCGCGGCGCGTACAGCCATGGAGACGGGCTGGGAGTACATCGAGAAGCGGCCCGCGTTCCGCCACCTGAAGTACGCGGAGTTCAAGGCGCAGGGCGGCACGGTCTCCGGGAACGAGACGCCCTACCTGCAGGGAGTGTTTATCGCGCTCGATCCTCATAGCGGTGAGATCCGCGCCATGATCGGCGGCCGCGATTTCCAGGAATCGAAGTTCAACCGGGCAGTGCAGGCGCGGCGGCAGCCGGGTTCGGTGTTCAAGCCGTTCGTGTATACGGCTGCCCTGGCCAGCGGCATTCCGGCGTCCCACGTGATCTACGACTCGCCCATCATGCTGGACCAGGTGGACGGCACCACCTGGGC
>JACQVE010000050.1 GCA_016209965.1 Gemmatimonadota bacterium
AAGCCGGGGAGGGCTCCTGCGTCCAACTCGAGCTGCCTCTCGGCCCGTCGTGCCAGTCGGGCGCGGCGGGCGCGCTCGAATTCGCGGTGCAATTCGACCAGAAATTCCAGGGCTTCGGGCGTGAGGATTTGGCGGGCATCCGCCGTCGCCGGGGGGAGGACTTTGACGGCCTCGAGAGCGCTCTGGGTCACTGGGGTCTCCTGCGAGAAACGTACGCCTTGGCGCGGCCGCCGCGCTCCCCGCCGCTCGGGCAGCAGTTTCTCGAGGGCGCCCCGGCGGGAAGCGGTGATGCAGGGATTCTGCCCGGGGGGGGCCTCGATGCCTTCGGCGTTTTCGCCGCCCAAAGTGGCGGCGCACGTGAGGTCGCACGCGCCAGGGCGTGCGGCGGCTCAGGACGGGAGCCGTCGGCGCAGCACGCGCAGCGCGTCGTGAGTTTCCTCGATCCCGAGCGCAGCCGCGATGCCGAAGTAGGCGGCGCCGAACGCGGTGAGCGCCAGCACGCCCGTGAGAAGGGGGCTGAGCGGCGGCAGTACGAGCACGACCCCGCGGGCCAAGCCTCCCGCTACGCCAGCCGCGATGCTCATGCGGGCGAGCCGGCCGGCGCCGACCCGGATGGCCCCGACCCGGCGGCCGAGCGAGCGTCTCAGGAGCACCCACTCGACCCAGGCCGCAGCTCCCGTCGCCACACTCAGCCCCACAGCCCCGAGGGCGCGCCCGTCTACCACGACTTCGTCCAGCCGGAACATGAGCAGGTATCCGCCCAGGCCGGCGAGGAGGACACGGAGAAACGCCACCTTGGCCGGCGTCCTGGTGTCGTGCAGCGCAAAGAACGCCGAGCTATAGAGCCTGCTGGCCGTCGAAGCGAGGAGCCCGACCGTGTAGCCGGCCAGCGCGAAATAGACCAGGAGGGTGTCACCTGCCCCGAAATCGCCGGTCTGGTAAAGCGCGGCGACGATCACATCGCCCAGGAGCAGATAGCCGACCACGGTGGGCACGATGTAGAAGGAGATGCGCCGGAGCCCGGCGCTGGCCCGCTCGCGGAGTGCGCCGGCCGGCCCGCCCCGCTCGCGGGCCAGCTCCGGCAGCTCCGCGGCGGCTACAGACATGCCGAACAGGCTAACCGGCAGGATGTAGAGGGTCTGGGCGTAGCCCAGCGCGGCCACCGCGCCCTGCGCCAGCAGCGAGGCGAGGATCAGGTCCACCCACGCGCTGAGCTGCACGACGCCCCGGCCGAGAAGTGCCGGCCCGGCGTTTCGTACCGCCTCCCGCACCCCCGCCAGCCGAATGTCCCAGGCCACAGCCAGCCGGCGCTCGAGCGCCAGCACCCAGGGAAGCTGGATCAGGAACTGGAGCATACCGCCCAGTAGCGCGCCCCACGCCAGGGCCATGACCAGTTGCGCCTGCGCCAGGCGCCCGCCCAACCCGAGCAGCGTGGCGATCATGGCGGCGTTCCACAGCACGGGGGCGACGTAGGGGATGAAGAAACGACGGTGGCTGTTCAGGATTGCGAGCGCCCATGCCGACAGCACGAGCACCCCGGTCATGGGAAATAGGATGCGCGCCGCACCGATGGTGAGCTCGCGGCGCAGCCCGGTAAAGCCCGGCAGGAAGACGCTGACCAAGGCCGGGGCGAGGAGCAGGCCGATCAGCGTGAGCGCACCGGCCACGGCCAGAAGCAGGGCGAAAACCGCACCGGCTACGCGGCCCGCTTCCTCTTCCCTGCCCTGCTCCAGCAGCTCTGCGTAAACCGGGATGAAGGACGCGCTCAGCGTACCCTCGCCCAGCAGGTTCTGCAGGACATTGGGCATACGCAGCGCCGCGCGCCAGGCGTCGGCGGGCGCGGCCGTGCCAAAATAGTGCGCAAAGACTCGCTCCCGCACTAACCCAGCAAGGCGGCTAAAAAGAATGCCCGCTGCTACCCAATGGGCGGAGCGGGCAGAGTCCCGGACTGGGGCGGGTTCAGGAGGGACGTTCACCGGATGGCAGAGCGCCCCCGGCCGCGGGCTTCGCTTCCAGCAGACGGTGCAGGAACTCGCTCTCGTCTTCCAGACGCTGGAGATCCTGGCCCAGCCGTTCGACTTCGGATTCGAGTGTGGCCAGCCGCCGTACCAGCGCAAGCTCGGTCGGCGCATCCCGACGCTCCAGCCGGGCGGCGAGTGCGCGCCCGAGCTGCGAGTCGAGGACCACCGCGATCAGCGGAATGAGCAGTGCGAGTACTACGACGAGAAACCACCACATACCCCTAAAATACCTCCGCAACGCGGGGCACGGCAAGCGTTTCCGGGCGGGCCGGGCGGGCCGCTGGCGCCGCCCAGCTCTCAATCGGGGCGGCAGCAATAGGGCTCAGCGGCCACCCCTGGCGCTTCCCGCTTCCACCACCGGCGGGCACTGCACGCCGCTCCAAACCGGTGCAGCCGTGCCCAGCTCGATCGGTAATGCCTGAGCAGCCGCCGGCAGCAAGTCCGGCCCGTAGCGCACCAGATAGTGGAGCACGTTCAGTACCCGCTCCTGCGGCTGACCGGAAGGGAAGAGGTTGCTGCGCGCCTTTTCCAGTTGTCCCAGCCCGGTAGCGCTATGCTTCTTGAAATGCTGCGCGATCCTCTTCTCTGACTCCTGCAGTTGCACCAGGCTGGCATTGCGCGCCGCCTGCAGCGGTCCGGCCAGCGTCGGGTCAATGGACCCGGATTCCTCGACCAGCCGCTCGTACCCCTCCAGCAGCGCCTGGCGCAGCAGTGCCACAGCCCAGGTGATCCCTTCCGGCAGCTCCTCCCGCAGCAGCCGTGCGGCCAGCTCGTGGGCCGGCCCCCGGAAGTCGTGCACCTCGAGCCGGAATTTCTCCAACACCTTCCGCACCTTGGGCTCGATGAGCCACACGCTGCAGCGGGGAAGCACCAGTGGCATCTCCAGGCCGTGCGCCTGGAAGAGGCAGCCGAGCTGGGCAAAATAGTTGACCTCCGCCGGACCACCGACGTAGGCGACGGTCGGGAACACATAACTCTCGAGGATGGGCCGCAGCACCACGTTCGGTGAGAAGCGATCGGGCTGTGCCTCGAGTAGCGCGCGGAGCTCCCGGTCGCTCCAACGCTGCCCGCGGCGGCGCAGCACCCACGCCCCATCCTCGCGCAGCAGCCGCTCGCGCGCCTGCTCGTCCTCGTAGAAGAGATTGGCCGCACTGGGCAGGATCGTAACCTGGCCGGAGTACCCCCACTGTTCCAGCCGAGCAGTCTGCTCCGTCAATCGGACTTCGTGCTCCGCCGCACCCTCGAGCTCCCTGGCCAGCACCGCCGCACCCTGCCGCTTGAGCACAGGATCACCGCCATCCACGAGCAGAAGGTCCAGCGGGCCGAGCACCGAGGTGAAGAGCTCCATGAACGCCTCCGCCACCGTTCGCCCCGGCCGGTACGCCGATTCGACCTGCTCGAGCAGCGCCGGTGTGAACTCGGTCTCGGGAAGCAGCCGGCGCAGCTCCTCCAGCACCTGCTCGATTCCGGGCCCCAGGCGGCGCAGCCGCATGGACGGCCGCCGTCCGCCGGAGGCGCCAGGGATCTCGAGGCGCCGCAATTCGTTGGACAAATCGAGCAGGTGGACCTGGTTCGCCTCTTCCCAATCGTGATCGTCCGAGGCCACCCAGAAAAGCGGCGCGACCGGGCGACCCAGCACCGGCTCGAGCGCCTGCGCCAGCCGCACGGCCGAAAGCGCCTTGTACACCGTGTACAATGGTCCCAGCAGCAGCCCGGGTTGGTGGCCCGTCGTGACGAACACACCGCCCCCTTCCACGACTCGATCGAGCTGCTGCCGCGCCGCCTCCGATGTGGGGCGTACGACCTCCGCCATGGCTCGCAGGCGCGCGGTATCGAAGCGTCGGGTCACTTCCGCCGTCTTGCGCCGGTAGGCCTCTGGATCCCACGGCGAACCGGAAAAGAAAGCCGCCAGGGCGGCGGACGCCTCGTAGTAGTCCTCGAGCAGGCGACCCCCGCCTTGCAGGCGTCCTGCCAGGATCTCAAGCATTGCTGGCTTTGTGGTAGGGCTCGCCTCTCACGATCGTGCCCGCGCGGTAGAGCTGCTCGGCAAGGACCAGTCGCGCCAGGTCATGCGGCAGGGTGAAAGCCGAAAGGCTGAGTCTCCGGTCGGCGCGGCGTAACACACTCTCCCCCAGTCCGAACGCGCCGCCGATCAGGAAGGCGACGCCGCTTCTCCCGCCCGATCCCAGATCCTGCAGGTAGGCGGCGAGCCGCATCGAACTCCAGGCCTCCCCGTCGCGTGTCAGCGCCATGACCTGCGCTCCGGCCGGGATCCGTTGCATCAGCCGCTCCGCCTCGGCCGCCCGGATTTCCCTGGCCGGCCGGCCCCGGGCCGCCTTTTCTTCCCGAACCGTGACTCCCTCGAAGTCCCAGTAGCGGCGGGCCCGCTCCTCGTACCCGGCAATCGCCTCCACGAGCGGCCGGCCCGGACGGCCGACAGCCAGCACCCAGAGCTTCACACCTGCCCGCCTACGCGTAAATGCCCCGCATCCGATGAACAGCCGCTACCCGGTCGATTGCCAGCATGTACGCCGCCGTCCGCAAGTTCACCCCGTGCTCCCTGGAAAAGCCCAGCAGGTTGTGGAACGACCGGATCATGACCTCGCGGAGCCTCTTGATCACCACGTCCTCGCTCCAGAAGTAGCCTTCCCGATTCTGCACCCACTCGAAGTAGCTGACCGTGACGCCACCCGCGTTGGCCAGGATGTCCGGTATCACAAACACGCCCTTTTCATCCAGAATGGCATCCGCAGGTGCCGTGGTCGGGCCATTCGCACCTTCGGCAATGACGCGAGCCCGGATGCTCGGCGCGTTGCGCCGCGTGATCACGTTCTCCAGCGCAGCCGGGACCAGGACGTCCACATCCAGCTCCAGCAGTTCCTCATTGGAAATCGGCTCGCCCCCTGTGAAGCCCTCCAGGAACCGGTTTTCCTCGATCCACTTGATGGCATCATTCACAAGAATGCCATGCGCATTGTAGATGGCCCCCGTCCGGTCGCTGATCCCGACCACGGTCAAGCCGTCCTCTTCCAGCAGGCGGGCGGCAACCGAGCCGACGTTCCCGAAGCCTTGAACCGCCACCTTGGTTCCGTGGAGCGGCAGCCCCAGCTCGCGCAGCGCTTCCTTCACCACGATCCTCACCCCCCGCCCCGTCGCCTCCCTCCGCCCGAGCGAACCGCCTAGCTCGATGGGCTTTCCTGTGACGACCGAGGTGACGGTATGGCGCCGGTGCATCGAGTAGGTGTCCATGACCCAGGCCATCACCTGCTCGTTCGTGTTCACATCCGGCGCGGGCACGTCCGATTCCGGGCCCAGCACCTCCAGGATGGAGGCCGTGTAGCGCCGGGTCAGCCGCTCCAGCTCGCCCGGGGACAGCCGATACGGGTCGCAGATCACGCCACCCTTGGCCCCGCCGAAGGGAATGTTCACCACCGCGCACTTCCACGTCATCCACGCCGCCAGTGCCGTCACCTCGTCCAGAGTAACGCCCAGATCGAAGCGGATCCCGCCTTTGGCCGGTCCCCGCGATGTGTTGTAGAGCACGCGGTATCCTTTGAAAACCTCCACCTCCCCGTTGTCCATCAACACCGGGATCGAGGTGATCACCTGCTTCTCCGGATGGCGAAGGATCTTGTAGAGACCGGGGTCCAGTTCGAGTAGCTCTGCGGCACGATCGAAGCGCTCCATCATCGCTTCGAACGGGTTCTCCTCATTGATAAGGCCGGCATCTTCCGACCCGGCTGTCCTCGGGGCCGACTCCATCGGCGTTCCGTCTCCTCCAGTGATCACTCGGTCCACGCCCGCTGCGCCGGTCGCCGGCCGCGAGCCGCAATGGCGCCATCGCTTTGCCTTCGAGGGCCGCGCGTGCGGGACCGCTGCCCCACCCTCATGGCTGCCACCTGGCCTCCAACGGTGTCACCAGGGCATCCAGCCGGCTGGCCAGCTGGGACTCCCCCGACTCCACCGCCACGCTCTGTTCGAGCACCCAAAGCTGCACGTCGGGGAGCAGCTCGCGGAGCTTGATGGCATCCTTCGCCGTGGTTACCACCGGGCGCCCCCCGGACGCCCGACGAATGCGGCCGGCAGCGCGGGCGTCGTAGTGGTAGTGGTCCGGGAGAGCGAACATCTCCGCCACTTGCGCTCCGGACTGCCGTGCCTGAGCCAGGAAAAGGTCCGGCCGCGCGACGCCTGCCACCCCCACGACCTCTCCTCGCGGAGTTTCCTGCCCCCCGCTGCCCTCGAGCGCGCGCCTCCATCCCGCGGCCCTGAGCTCGAGCCGCACCACGTCCGCTGCGGGCGCAAGCTCACGAACCTCCCGCGCCACCTGCTGCGATGCTTCAGGCGGCGCGACCTTCCGGGTCACGGCAACAACCTGCGCGCGTGCCAGGGCGGAAACCGGTTCCCGCCAGGGGCCGCGAGGCAGCAGGTGCGGCGAGCGGCACCACCCCTCGGCGGTGACCAGCACCAGATCGAGGTCGCGCGCCAGCCGAAGGTGTTGGAACCCATCATCCAGCACCAGCACGGTGGCGCCGCCGGCTGCTGCTTTCTCCGCTGCCGCGACCCGATCGCGCCCCACCAGCACGGGTACCTCCGGGTACCAGGCCCGATGCAGCTCCGGCTCGTCGCCGCCGTATCCGCCGTGGAGCACGGCCGGGCGAGCTCCTCGACTGAGGAGCTGCTCTACCACCCACCGTGCCACTGGCGTCTTCCCTGTCCCGCCTACCACCAGGTTGCCGACGCTCACGACAGGCACTGCGGCCCGCGCCGCTTCGGGCCAGCCGGAGGCATGGAGGCGGGTGCGCAGCGCCAGGGCTACGCGGTAGATCAGCTCCGCGGGTGCGAGACACCACCCCCAGGCCCCGGCGTCCGAATCATCCCACCACAGCCGGCGTAAGCCCGCGAACCGCTGGGAAGCAAGGGTTCCCGCTGCCGGTCCCTCAGCCGCGCTGACCTCGGCCATCCACTTCCTCGAGCAGCCGGTTCAGCTCGTCCTCCAGCAGCCGGGCCTGGCGGCGCAGCTCTCGCGCATCCGCGCCCCGCGGGATCTCCCGGGGGGCGCCGTAGGCCACGCACACCCTGGCAAAGGGCCGGGGGAGAAGGAAGCGGTCCCAGCTCCGGACCCACCAGGCGCGGTCGGCTCCAGCTGCCATGGGCACGAGCGGCAACCCGCTGAGCTGCGCCGCCACGACCGCTCCCAGCTTCACCTTCTGGCGCGGCCCCCGTGGCCCATCCGGTGTGAAGGCAAGCGTTCGGCCGGCCCTGGCATGGCGCAGCAGCTCCCGCAACCCCCCGCGTCCGCCACGCGTGCTCGAGCCCCGCACAACGGCATAGCCCCAGCGCTCCATGATGCGGGTGATGTACTCCCCGTCCCGCGAGCGGCTGACCAGGGTGGTAATTCCTTGCCGGCGGTGGAGGTAGGTGAGCGGCAGGAGCCGGCCGTGCCAGAGTGCGAAAATTACCGGCCGGCCCCCGTCCCACAGGCACTGGTAGTTCTCCGCACCGCGCACCTCGAAGTGCAGCGTGGCAAGCCAGGCATCGAGCACCCCACGCCCCGCGGACCCGACCAGCCAGTGGCGCAGTCCGCGTCTCACGCCGCGCCCGCCAGTAGCTCGGCGGCCATTCGGGTCACGCGTCTGGCTGCCGTACCCGCGTTGTCGGCGTGGGGGTAGGCCAGCGCAGCGCGCACCCTGCCCAGCCCCTCTATGACGCTGCGGCGAGTCGAGGACTCGGCTCGCAGCAGCGAGATTACGGCGTCGCTGAGCGCGGCGGGCGTCGCCTGCTCCTGCACCAGCTCGGGCACCAGCCGCTCCCCGGCCACGAGATTCACCAGCCCGATGTGCGGCACCTTCACCAGCCGCCGGGCCAGCCACAGCGTGGCGGGGTGGGCTCGATAAGCAATCACCATGGGCACGCCGGCCAGTGCCGCCTCCAGGGTCGTCGTCCCCGACTTCACGAGCGCAGCGTCAGAGTGTGCCAGCAGCTCCCGTGCGTTCAAGACTCGGGGGTACCCCGCCCCTAGGTACGCGGCCGGCGAAAGCACCGGTGACTGGGCAATGACTGGCTGAACCTCGGCGCGCCGCAGCCCGATCCGGCGCGCCGTCTCGAGAAAGAGATGCAGGTGGCGGTTGAGCTCCTGGGCGCGCGAGCCCGGAAAAAGGGCCAGGATCGGACGCCCAGGATCGAGCCCCACCCGCCGGCAAAACTCTTCGCGCGACGACTCCACCGGCGGCAGATCCAGGAGCGGGTGGCCGACGAACTCTGCCCGTGCGCCGGCCGCCTGGAACAGCGGCTCCTCGAAGGGCAGCACGAGCGCCATCCGATCGGCACGTTCCGCGAGCTGCTTCACCCGGCCTTCATGCCACGCCCAGACCTGAGGCGCAATGTAATACAAGACCGGAATGGCGCGGTCGCGCGCCAGGCGAGCCAGCCGCAGGTTAAAACCGGGATAGTCAATCAGCAGGAGGAGCTCCGCACCCCGCGCCTCCAGCTCCCGCCGCAGCCGCTGCAGTAAACGCGCAAAGTACGGCAGGTGCTGGATGACCTCGGCAAAGCCCATGACGCCGAGGCGGTCCAGGTCGGCCAGCAGCTCGACCCCGGCTTCGGCCATGCGCGGGCCGCCCAGCCCAAAGAGCTGGACGTCTGGCCACTGCCGCCTCAGCTCGCGGGCGACGGCGGCACCATGAAGGTCACCGGACAGCTCGCCCGCCGACAGGAAGACTGTACGCACCGCTCCCTCACACGATCCGGCTCAAGTACCAGATCAGCAGCAGCACCAGGCCGAGGGCCGCGACCAGCTTCCACAGCGGAGGCGGCCTTCCCGGACCCCGGGCTCTTTCACGCCGGCCCTGCATGAGCGACATGTCCCTCGATTCTCTGCACGATCTCCAGTGCAACCGCCAGTGCGCGCCGCCCCTCTGCGCCCGAAACGCTCACGGGAGTCCGCCCCGCAACTGCCGCGACGAAGCTCTCCAGCTCACAGCGGAGCGGCTCGACTCCATCGCCATCGAAGGAGATGCGTTCCACCACGTCGTGCAGGGAGCTGGCGCCGAGCGGCGTACCCGGATCCAGCACCACGCCCGGACGCAGGCGCAGGAACACGCCGCGTCCCGCCGCCAGGTCAAGACTGATGTAGCCCGATCGCTGGAAGAAGCGAATCTTCCGCATCCTCTCGAGCGAGACCCGGCTGGCCGTGAGGTTGGCCACGGCGCCCCCCTCGAATTCCAGCCGCGCGTTCGCGATATCCGGACTCGGCGTCAGCACCGGCACGCCGGCCGCGGCGATCGCCGTCACACCGCGCCGCATCACACTGAGCACCAGGTCCAGGTCATGAATCATGAGGTCCAGCACAACGGGCACATCCGTGCCCCGTCGCCCGAATGGCGCCAGCCGGTGGCTCTCGACGAATAGCGGTTCGTCCAGGTACGGCTCGCACGCCCGCAACGCACGGTTGAAGCGCTCCACGTGCCCGATCTGCACCACACTCCCGGTGGCGGCCGCGGCTTCCAGGATCCGGTCGGCCGCCTCCAGCGTCAGGGCAATCGGCTTCTCGATCAACACGTGCACTCCCTGGCGCAGCGCAGCGCAAGCCACGGCCTCGTGTGCCGGCGTCGGAACCGCAACGACCAGCGCGTCCACGGCCTCCAGCAGTGCCTCGAGACGTTCGAAAGCCGGCACCCCAATGCTGCGCCCCACCTCCGCCAAACGGCCGGGCTCCGCGTCGTGGACGCCCGCCAGCTTCGCCAAGGGCAGGTTGCTCAGCAATCGGGCGTGATGAAAGCCCACACTCCCGACCCCGGCCACACCGAGCCGCAGCCGCTCCGGCATTGCGCTCAGAGAGAGATCCCGCGATCGCTCTCTTCGACAAAGGCGAGAAAGCGGTCGACTTCCGGGAAGAGTTCCAGCTCGAGGCGGGCGCGTTCCAGCGCTTGCGTCACGTTGAGAGCCTCGTGGAAAAAGAGGCGGTACGCCCGCTTCAGCTCGCGGCGCACTTCCTCCGCAAGGCCGCGGCGCTGCAGCCCCACGCTGTTCAAGCCGTACAACCGGATCGGGTTGCCGGCCGCCTTCACGTACGGCGGCACGTCCTTGGGCACGCGCGAGGCGCCGCCCACAAACGCATGGCAGCCGATGCGCACGAACTGGTGGACCGCCGTCAGGCCACCCACGATGGCGAACTCCTCGATCCGGACGTGTCCGCCCATGTTGACGGCGTTGGACAGGATGACGTGGTCGCCGATCACACAGTCGTGGGCCACATGGGCGTAGGCCATAATCAGGCAGTTGCACCCGACCTCGGTCACGCCGCGAGCTGCCGTGCCGCGATTCAGCGTCGCATATTCCCGCACCACGGTCCGGTCCCCTACCGTCAGCAGCGTCGCTTCGCCGGCGTATTTCAGGTCCTGGGGATCCGTGCCCAGCACCGCTCCATAGTGGATGGCGCAACCCTCGCCAATGCGCGTATCCCGCTCGATGAGCACGTGCGCGCCCAGCCGCGTGCCCGCGCCTATCAGGACATTGGGCCCGACAATCGAGTACGGCCCCACAACCACGTCGGCGCCCAGCTCCGCGCCGCGGTCGACGATCGCGGTCGGGTGCACCTCGGCGGAAGGCAGCACGTTAGCGTCTAGCATTCCTGCTGCCTCCTCAGCGCTCCACGATCCGCGCCATCATTTCGGCCTCCGCCACGACCTGACCGTCCACGGTGCCAACTCCGCGCATGCGGCAGACGTGCCGCCGGAACTGGAGCATCTCCAGCTCGAAACGGATCTGGTCTCCCGGCGTTACCGGGCGCCGCCACTTCACGTTGTCCAGCGACATGAAGTAGACAACCTTCCCTTCCGGGTTTTCTACCGCATCCATGAGCAGCAAGCCGCCCACTTGCGCCATGGCCTCGATGATCAGGACGCCCGGCATGATGGGGTGACCCGGGTAGTGACCCTGGAAGAACGGCTCGTTGATCGTGACGTTCTTGATACCCACGATCCGCTTGCCGGGCTCGAATTCGACCACCCGGTCTACCAGGAGCATCGGGTAGCGATGCGGGAGATACTGCATGATCTTCTGGATGTCCACGATGGGGCGCATACCCTGGCTGCTCCCCACCCGCAACAGCTCGCGCGCCAGTGCGAGATTCCCGGCGTGGCTCGGGCGGTCCGCCACCACATGCGCCCGCAGCCGCCGCCCCAACAGCGCCAGATCGCCAATCACGTCGCCGATCTTGTGGCGCACGAACTCGTCCGGGAAACGCAGCTCCCCTGCCGCCAGCCCGGAGTCGTCCAGCACGATGGCGTTCTCCAGACTCGCGCCCAAGGCCAGGCCGCGTGCCCGCAACTGCTCCGCCTCTCGCAGAAAGCCGAAGGTGCGGGCCGGCGCCACCGCCTCCGCAAAATCCCGCGGCTGCACGTCGAAGGAGCCGAACTGCCGCTGCACCAGCGGATGATCAAATTCGATGCTGGCGGACACTCGCAGCCCGCCGGCGGAGCCCGCCAGATAGGAAGCACCGGCCTCTGCGACCTGCACCGGGTCGCGCAGCTCCAGCACTTCCGCTGCCCTGTCCTGGGCCACAACCCCCGCTCCGCCCAGCAGATCGACGAAAGGCCGGAAGCTCCCGTCCATGATGGGAACCTCCGGCCCGTCCAGCTCGATCCACAAGTTGTCGATCTCCAGCGCCGCCACCGCGGCCAGCACATGCTCTACCGTGTGGACGCGCACGGAATCCGCCGCCAACGTCGTACTCCGCTCCGTGGAGGCCACGTGCTCGAGGTCCGCCGGAACCTCGGGCGCCCCCTCCACATCAACTCGGCGGAAGCGACGCCCCGTACCCGGCTCTGCCGCACGGAAGCGGAGCACGGCCCGCTCCCCGGTGTGCAAGCCGGCCCCCTCTAACTGGACCGCGGCTCCGATGGTCTGCTGGCGCGGCGAGGAGCTCATGTGTCGGATGAGGTGCGGCGTAGTAACTTCAATTCCAAAGCCTGGATGCGCTTCACCAGCTCAGGCAGGCGAAAGAGCGCCGCCTGGGCCCGCAGCGCCTGCTTGTGAGGGCGGGCCGGGTAGCCACTATAGACCGCCCCTGCCGGCACATCCCCGAACACACCCGCTCGCGCGGCAATGGTCGCGCCATCGCCCACCTCGACATGGCCGGGCAGCCCGGCCTGACCGGCCAGCGTTACACGCCGGCCCACGGTGGTGCTCCCCGCGATCCCGACCTGCGCCACAATCACGCTGTGCTCGCCAACGCGCACGTTGTGGCCGATGTGGACGAGGTTGTCGATCTTGACGCCGTCGCCGATTTCGGTCGCTCCGATCGAGCCTCGGTCAATGGTGGTGTTCGCTCCGATCTCGACATCGGCGCCGATCACGCACTCGCCCACCTGCGGGATCTTATGATGGGCGCCATCGATTTGCACGTAGCCGAAGCCGTCCACGCCTACGCGCACGCCGCTGTGCAGAATGGAGCGCGGCCCAATGCGCACACGGGGGTACAGCGTCACGTGGGGATAGAGCACCACGTCGTCGGCGAGAGTACACTGGGCTCCCACGACGGTATGGGCGCCAATGCGAACGCGGTCCCCCATCCGTGCGCCGGTGCCGATAACGGCGTAAGGCCCGATGGTCGCAGCCGCGCCCATGGCCACACCCGCGGCGAGCACTGCGGTGGGATGGACTCCCGGCTCTGCTGTAGGCTCGGGATAGAGCCGGGGGAGCAACGCTGCGAGCGCGCGATGTACGTCGCTGACGACGATGCGGGGCCCCTTCGGCGCTGCCCGCGCGGCCAAGGTCGGTGAGACGAGGAGCGCCCCGGCTCGGGCGCGCGGAACATGGGGGAGGTAGCGGGGGTGCGCAAGGAACGACAACTGCTGCGGCCCGGCGCGGTCCAGCGGTGCCACGCCTGTGAGTTCGGGGTCCCCCTCGCCTTCGAGGCTGCCCCCGACCAGGACGGCGATCTCCGATGCTCTCACAGGTGCGGCCCCGCTCGATCCGCCGGCTGCGAGGGGTGGCGCGCTAGGGCTGCTTGTTGGCCGTGGCCTTCAGCCGTGTTAGTACCTTCTCCGTGATGTCCAGTGCAGGATCCGCTGCAATCAGGCCACCCGCCGCCGCATCCAGGATGAGCGAGTACGCCTCTTCCTTGCGGATCTCGTTGATCACGGCGCTAATCTTGGTCATGATGGGCTGCACCAGCTCCGCCTGCCGCTTCGTCGCCTGATCCTCGAGCTGACCCGCCCGCTGCTGGAATTCCCGCTGCTTGGTGCGGATCGCTTCCTCGCGCGTGCGCTTGACCTCCGGGGAAAGCATGACCTGCTGCTGGTCGTATTCGCCTACCATCTTCTTGAGATCGGTCTCGAGCTGATCCAGCTCCCCCTTGTAGCGGGCCATGTCCTTCTCGAACGCCTGTCTCGCCTCCTTGGCGCCGGGCGCCTCGGCCATGATCTTCTGGGAGTCGATGTAGGCGAGCTTCGGAACCTGCGCCCACCCGGGCGTGGTCACACCCATCAGGCCGGCAGCCGTCACCAGACTCTTCACCAAAGTTCGCATCCTGAGGATTCTCTCTTTCTCGCGGTTAGAACGTAGGGCCAAGCTTGAAATGGAGCTGCCAGCCCGGTACCACCTTGTCGAACCCGTACGCGTAATCTAGGCCCAACGGGCCGAACGGCGTGACCAGGGTCACGCCCAGACCGGCGCCCCTGAGCAGTCGGGTCGGGTTGATCTCCCGCGGGCTGCGCCACACATTGCCTGCGTCGTAAAACAGGGACAAAGACAGGTTGTCGTTGAAGCGCACGGCGTATTCCGCACTCAAGCGCAGGTACGCGTCGCCGAAGCGGTCCTCGAGCAGAACGCCCGGTACACCGCGGGGAATGTGGCCGCGCGGCGTGACCGTGGTTTCCTCATAGCCGCGCAGCGGACGGCCGAACTGGACGCCGCCCATCCAGAAGCGCTCAAAGGGGAAGCGCTCGGCGTTGCCGAAGAGCGCGCCGGCCTCCGCGCTAACCCCCAGCGTGAACCGGATGGGTCGGCTCCCCGGTTGGCCGCCTCCCACCTGACCTGCCGGAACGTACCAGCTCGCACCGGCCGTGTATTTCTGGAAATCGCCGTCCCCCCCGAGCAGCCCGCCGCTGAAGCTCCCCTCCAGCTCGTGCCGCGTCCCCGAAACCGGGAACAGCGGGTGGTCCAGCGTGTTACGCACCAGGCTGAGCGAGATCGTGCTCTGCACCCCGGGCGGCAAGGCGAAGAGGGATGCCGTCTCGAGCCCCGAGGCCTGCTGGTACGTGGTCCGGGAAAGCGAGTAGCCCAGGAAGACGCGGCTCCACCGGTCGGTCGGCAGCGGGAGACCAAAGCGCAATGATCCCCCCGTGCGCCGCCGCTGCCCCTCCGAGAAGCGGAAGAACCTGTCCCGCGCACTGAAGAGGGACGCCGAACCACTGACGCGCGAGCCCAGCATGGCCGGATCGCTGTAGCTCGCCTCGAGATTGTTGGAGAACCTGCCAAACTCCCAGCGCAGGTGCCCCGCCTTGGCTTGCCCGAACAGGTTGGGCTGATCGTAGCCCAGGAAGCCGGCAACCCCCGTACCGCCGCCCAGCGCCGTGCCGAAGTTGATCGCGCCCGTCTGCCGCTCCTTGACGTCAAAGGTGATGTCGACATCCCCCTTGTCATTCGGCTGGATGTCCGGCAGCGGCAGCGGGGTCTCGAAGAAGCCCAGGGCCATCACGTTCTTGTAGCTCTGGATCAGCAGATCCTCGTTGTACACATCCCCCGGGAGCAGCAGGATCCGGTCGCGGATCACGTTCTCGTGCGTGAAGGTGTTGCCCGTGACGCTCACCCGGTTCACGTAGGCGGGCTCGCCCTCCCGGATCTCCCAGGCAACCTGCACGGCCGGCTCGCCCCCGGCCGTCTCGGTGCGCTCGATCACCGGCTGCACACGCGCATACAGGTATCCCTGGTTGCGGTAAAGCTGGGATACCCGGTCCGTAGCCCTCTGGAAGGCAACCTGATCGAACACGCCGCCTCCCTCTTTGCCGCCGTCGCTGCCAAAGCCCAGCCCCCGCAGCAAGCCGCCCCGCTCGCGGTCGAAGTAGCGCTTCAGCTCGTCGGCCGGGAACCGGCGGTTCCCGCGCACATCGAACGCCGCCAACTGGTAGCGCTCCCCCTCGTTCACCTTCACCACCAGCCTGGCCTTCCCCCTCTCCGGGTCCACGACCAGCGTGTCACCCCCCACCGCGAAATCGATGTAGCCCCGCTGCGCGTAGAACTCGGGCAGCTTGTCGCGCAGGTCGGCCTGCAGCTTGGCCTCTTCGTACGTGCCGTCCCGGAACCAGAAGAAGCCCTCTGGCTTGGTGTCGAGAGCCTTGCGCAGCTGCTCGTCATCAAACACCTGGTTGCCCTCGAACTCCACGGCGGCGAGCGCGATACGGTGGCCTTCCGTCACCTGGAAGACGAGCCGCTGCTCGCCCGGCCGGTCGCGGATCGGCTCCAGGCGATGCTCGATCGCCCGCACACGGTACCCCTTGTCCGCCAACAGCTTGCGCATCATGTGCTCCGCTTCGGCCACCTTCGACGGCCGCAGCGGCACGCCGGGATTCAGCCCCACGGTGTCTCGAACCGTGCGGCCATTCACGTGCTCGAGCCCGCGGAACTCGACGTCGCCTATATAGGGCTGTTCCGCCACCTGCACCACCAGCACGACGGGGGCGGACGGGCCCCCGCCGGCCTGCCGCGCGTATACCTGCACGTCGCGATAATGCCCCGATACCCAGAGCCGGCGGATCGCGCGCTGGATCTCGCGGAAGGTGATCGTGTCCCCCGCACGCAGCCCCGACTCCGCCTGTACCACCGCCTCGGGCCGGCGCTGGTTGCCCTGCACCTTTACGCTGTCGATGACCACCGGGCCAGCCGCCGCCGCTTGCTCCTGCGCGAACAGAATGGCGGCGCCTGGCCACGCCAGGGCCGCCAGGAGCAGGGTGACCAGAATGGCGAGCCCCGTCTGGACTACTCCCCTCATGTCTTCGTCGATGATAGGACCCTGAACTCCAGTGAGCCGCCCTCGGGCGACACGTCGACCTCGATCTCGTCTCCCGGCGAGAATCCGCTGGAAAGGATCTTCTCCGACAGCGGATCCTCCATGTGCCGCTGGATCGCCCGCCGCAGCGGGCGGGCGCCGAACTTCTCGTCGAACCCCTTGTCCACCAGGAGTTGCACGGCCGCCTCCGTGACCCGGAGCTTGAACTCCTCCTCGGCGAGCCGCGCGTAAATGTCCTTCAGCATGATGTGGACAATGGCGCCAATCTCCTCCCGGCTCAACGGGTGGAACACGATGATGTCGTCCACACGGTTCAGGAACTCGGGGTTGAAGGCGCGTTCGATCTCGTCCCGCACCTTATCCCGCATGGTCTCGTACGTGCTCCCGGCATCCCGCTCGTGGAAGCCCAGCGCCTTCCCCTTGCTGATGTCGCGGGCGCCCAGGTTCGAGGTCATGATGATGACCGTGTTCTTGAAGTCGATGACCCGGCCGTAGTTGTCCGTCAGGCGCCCTTCGTCCAGCACCTGGAGCAGGATATTGAACACGTCCGGGTGCGCCTTCTCGATCTCGTCCAGCAGCACCACGCAATACGGTCGGCGCCGCACGGCCTTCGTCAGGGTGCCCGAATCCTCGTAGCCCACGTACCCGGGCGGGGCGCCGATCAGTCGCGAGACGGAGAACTTTTCCATGTACTCGCTCATGTCCACGCGGATCAGCGCGTCCCGGTCGGCAAACAGGAACTCGGCCAGCGCCCGAGCCAGCTCGGTCTTCCCCACGCCCGTCGGCCCGCTGAAGATGAAGCTGCCAATCGGCCGCCTCGGATCCTTCAGCCCTGCGCGGCTACGGCGGATCGCCCGACTGATGGCGCGGATCGCCTCGTCCTGCCCCACCACCCGCCCATGCAGCTCGTCCTCCATGTGAACCAGCCGTTCCGTCTCCGCCTCGCGCAGGCGGGTGACCGGGATCCCCGTCCAGCGGCTCACGATGAAGGCGATGTCCTCTTCCGAGATGACCGGCCGGTGCGTGCGCCGTTCCTGCTCCCACTCCTCTTGCTTCTTGCGGATCTGCCCCTGCAGCTCCCGCTCCCGGTCCCGCAGCTCCGCCGCCCGCTCGAAGTCCTGGTCCCGGATGGCCGCGTCCTTCGTCGCCGCCAGCGCCTCCATCTTTTCCTTCAGGTCCGCCACCTCCGGCGGGGGCACCTGCGTCGCCAGCCGCGCCCGCGCGCCGGCCTCGTCGATCACGTCAATCGCCTTATCCGGCAGGAAGCGATCGGTGATGTAGCGCTCGGACAGCCGCGCCGATGACATGAGCGAGTCATCGGGGATCACGACCTTGTGGTGCTCCTCGTAGTGCTTCCGCAGACCCCGCAGGATCTCGATCGTCTCCCCGACCGTCGGCGGATCCACAATCACCGTCTGGAACCGCCGCTCGAGCGCGCCGTCCTTCTCGATGTACTTGCGGTACTCGTTCAGCGTCGAGGCGCCCACGCACTGTAGCTCGCCCCGCGCCAGCGCAGGCTTCAGCATGTTCGAGGCGTCAATCGCGCCTTCCGCTGCCCCCGCACCCACCAGTGTATGCAGTTCGTCAATGAAGAGGATGATGTTACGGTTCTGGGCGATCTCGTTCATGATCGCCTTGAGCCGCTCCTCGAACTGGCCGCGATACTTTGTCCCGGCAATGACCGCGGCCATGTCCAGCGCCAGCACGCGGTGATCCTTCAGGCTGTCCGCGACCTCGCCCCGGGCAATGAGCTGGGCCAGTCCTTCCACGATCGCCGTCTTCCCCACCCCCGGCTCGCCGATCAGCACCGGGTTGTTCTTCTTCCGGCGGGAAAGCACCTCCATCACCCGCTCGATTTCCTTTTCCCGGCCGATGGTCGGGTCCAGCTTCCCCTCGCGCGCGAGATCCGTCAGGTCACGGCAGAAGTGGTCCAGGGCAGGTGTCTTCGATTTCTTCTCACTCTTCGGCATCGAGCCGCCGCCGCTGCCCGAGCCCGAGGACTGCGAGGGGTTGATCTCGCTACCCAGCAGCTTCAACGTTTCGGCGCGCGCATCCTCGAGGGAGACGCCCAGCGAGTTAAGCACCTGGGCGGCGATCCCTTTCTCTTCGCGGAGCAGGCCGAGCAGCAGATGCTCCGTGCCCACGTACGAGTGGTTCAGCTCCCGGGCCTCCGCCATGGCGTACTCGAGCACTTTCTTCGCCCGGGACGTGTACGGCAGCTCGCCCAGCGCGATCGTCGCCTTCCCCTTCCGCACGGATTCTTCGATGCGCTCGTGGATCTGCTCTAGGTCCACGTTCAGGTTGCTCAGCACCGCCGCCGCTACACCCTCCCCCTCCCGGATCAGCCCGAGCAGGATGTGCTCCGTGCCAACGTAGTCGTGCTGCAGCCGAATCGCCTCTTCCCGGGCCATTGCCAGCACCTTGCGGACCCGGTCCGTAAAGTTGTAATTCATGGTGCGCCTCGTCGCCGGAGACACCTGTCAACGGAACCGCCGTTCATCCCTCGCCTGCCTCCCCGGTCGCCTCCGTGTCCGCCGAGACCAGGCCCTCAGTGGCCAGGACGCGGCGCACATACGCTGCACGATGCAGATCGCTTTCTGCTTCCGACAGCGGGCGGCCCGCCGCCTGCTCGAGGTGGGCAGCCTGGGTGTAGACCATGATTTTGTTGAGCGTGTATACACTGAGCCCGGGGAGTAGTTTCATGCTGGCGCCCAGTCGAACCCCGCTCAGCAGGTTCATCACCTCCTCGAAGGAAAGGGCGCGCGCATAGCGCAAGAGGCCGTACGCTCGCCAGATCTTGTCCTCGATCACCCTGGGGGCGTCTCGCCGGAGGACATGGCGCGCCTGCAGCTCGTACTGGATGACCTGGCTGGCGATCTTCTGCAGGTGGTCGATCAGGTCCTCCTCGCTCTTACCCAGCGTGGTCTGGTTCGAGAGCTGGAAGAAGTTGCCTACCACCTCCGACCCCTCGCCGTACAGGCCGCGAAACGTGAGCCCAACCTGGCTGATCCCCTGCAGCACCCGCCCGATCTCCTTGGTCAGCACAAGCCCCGGCAGATGGATGAGGATCGATGCACGCAATCCCGTTCCTACATTGGTCGGGCAACTGGTCAGATAGCCGAACTCGTGGTGGTACGCCAGCGGCAGCTGGCGCCCCAGCTCCTCATCGAGGCGGTCCACCATCTCGTACGCCTCGCGCAACTGCAGGCCGGAGAGGATGCTCTGCAGGCGCAGATGGTCCTCCTCGTTGATCATCACCCCGATCACCTCTCGGCGACCGAGGAAGAGCCCGGTCCCTTGCCGCGGCTCCTCGGCGTTCGCTCCGGCCAGGTCCCGGGAAATCAAGTGCCGCTCGAGCAGGAGCTGCCGCGAGAGGTTGGCCAGCTTCGAGATCTCCAGGGCTACGCCGTCCCGCAAGCTGCTGGACCGCTCCGCCGCTTCGCGTACGCTGCGGAAGATCTCGATCCGCTCCGCGTCGCGCAGCCGGTTGCCGAACGCCTGCGCCTGGAGGTTCCGCGCCAGGCGCACACGCGTCGACCAGACGATGTCCGCATGCGGGCCGCTCGCCTCGAGCCACGCCAGACCAAAGTCGCCTGCAGCCGTAAAATCCACCATCACAGCCTGGCCTCTGCCTCCCGGATCTGATCCCGGAGCTGCGCCGCCCGCTCGAAATCCTCGCTCTCCACGGCCTTCTCCAGCTTCCGCTTCAGCCCCGCCAGCCGATGCTGCCGCTCTGCTTTCGTCGGGTCGGGCGGCAAGTAGACTTTCCCGACATGTTGCGTGCCACCGTGCAGGCGCCGCAAGAGACTGCGCAGATGCGGCTCGAACGTAACATAGCAGTGCGAGCAGCCGAAGCGGCCAGTCTTCTTGAAGTCCTCGAGCCGCAGGCCGCAGTAAGAGCAGGGGCCCGGCGCCGCCGCGGATTCCGCCGGCCCGCCCTTCCCCATCTGGGCCAGGAAGTCGGTGAGCGGGAAATTGGCCACGCTCACGCCCGGCTCCAACCCCTTTTCTGCCGCACACTTCTCGCACAGATGGAACGTGCTCATCTGGTTGTTCACGATTTGCGTGAGGTGCAGCACCGCTTCGTGCTTGCCGCAATGATCGCACAACATGATTCCAGCTAATCCGGCGGGTAGATGCTGCGGAGCCGTCCCTCCTTCAACAGCAGGATCCGGTCCGCCCGGTCGGCCAGCTCCCGGTTGTGCGTGGCCACCACCATGGCCACGCGATGCTCCGCTCTGAGTCGGAAGAAGAGGTCATGCAGCTGCTCACTCGTGTGCGTGTCCAGGTTCCCGCTGGGCTCGTCCGCGAGCAGGAGTAGCGGGCGGTTCGCCAGCGCGCGCGCCACCGCCACCCGCTGCTGCTCGCCGCCGCTCAGTTGCCAGGGCTTGTGGCCCAGCCGCTCGCCCAGGCCCACCTCCTCGAGCAACCCCCGCGCCCGGTGCTGCGCGACCGCGGCCGGCGCGCCGGCAATGAGCAAGGGCATCATGACGTTCTCGAGAGCACTGAACTCGCGCAACAGGTGGTGAAATTGGAAGACGAAGCCGATCCGCGCGTTGCGCGCCGCGGCCAGCTCGGGCTCGGCCAGCGAGGCCAGATCGCGGCCCCCCAACGTCACCCTGCCCGACGTGGGACGATCCAGCCCACCCAGCAGGTGCAGCAACGTGGACTTGCCCGCGCCACTCGCTCCCACGACCGCCACCGCCTCTGCTGGCGCGACGCGGATCTCTACCCCATCCAGCACGGTGAGTTCGCTGCCATCCTCTTCGATGTAAGTCTTGCGCAGCGCCTGCCCCTCGAGCACCGGCTCGGCCGGCGCCGCGGCCGCCTGCTCGCTCGGGATCGCGCCGGCCAGCTCATTCATGGCGGATCGCTTCCACGGGCATGAGCCGCGAAGCCTGGCGCGCCGGATAGATCGTGGCGGCGAACGCGATCAGCACACTCACCAGGAGAATCAACAACAGGTCCAGCGGGTTCAGCGCCACGGGCAGCGTATCGATGAAGTAGACGTCGCCGGGCAGGGTGATGAAGCGGTAGCGATCCAGCAGCCAGACCAGGGCGAGCCCTCCGCCCGCGCCGAGCACGGTGCCGATCAGCCCGATCGCCAGCCCCTGGAGCATGAACACGCGGAGCAGGCTCCCGTCCGTCATCCCCATGGACTTCAGAATGCCGATCTCCCGCGTCTTGTCCGTGACCACCATGATGAGCGTGCTGATGATATTGAACGCCGCGACCAGCACGATCAAGGAGAGGATCACCGCCATGGCCAGTTTCTCGAGCTTCAGCGCCGAGAACAGCGAGCGGTTCAGCGTCATCCAGTCGCTGGTCCAGTAGGGAAAGCCCAGCGCCGAATCGAGGCGGCCCGCGATGGCGTGCGCCGACCACGGCTCCACGACGTTTACGGCGATCCCGCCTACCCGGTCCGGGATGTCCAGGAACTGCTGCACCGCGCCCAGTTGCGCGTACATGTTCTGGGTGTCGTACTCGTACATTCCGGTGCTGAACGTCCCGCTCACCTCGAACTGCATCATGGCAGGCATGATGTCACCGAGCGGGCCGCGCCGGATCTTCTCGAACGATCCGATGGTGACCACATCGCCAGGCAGCACCCCGAGCTTGTCGGCCAGCCGCCGCCCCAGCAGGATACCGGGGTGCCCGCTGGCCGTGGGCTCGAACGCCAGCTCTCCTTTGCGCAGCCTCTCGTGGATCGCCGTGAGCGACCGGCCGCGCGAGCTCGGCTCGATACCGTACAGCGTGCCAAACTGGGCGTATTCGGCGTTCGGCGTAATGCCGACCTGGGTCATGATGAAGGGCTCTGCCGCCACTACGCCCGGTACGCTTGCCACCTTGTCCAGCACGTCCCGCCAGCGCGCCATGCGGAAGCCCTGGCCCTGCTCGAATACGTAGACGTGAGGGTTCACGCCCAGGATCTTCTCCTGCAGATCGCGCTGCAGCCCGGTCATGACGGCAATCACCGTGATCAGGGCCGTGACGCCGAGGGCGATCCCGCCGACCGCGATCAAGGTGATCAGCGAGAGGAACTTTCCCTTGCGGCGGGAGGCCAGATACCGTCGCGCGAGGTACCACTCGAGCCTACGCATCGGCCCCCTCTCCGGCCCGGCCCCGCGCACCAAGGGACGTCAGGCGCGGGCGCCCCCCACGGCAGCGGCCAAACGCCCGCATCACTCCGGCCTCATGGTCGGGAACAGAATCACGTCCCGGATCGATGACTGATCCGTGAGCAGCATCACGAGCCGGTCCACTCCGATCCCGACGCCGCCGGCGGGCGGCATCCCGTACTCCAGGGCGCGCACGTAGTCCTCGTCATACATCTGGGCCGCCTCGTCCCCTTGCTCCCGAAATCGGAGCTGCACCTCGAAGCGCTCGCGCTGGTCCAGCGGATCGTTCAGCTCGCTGAAGGCGTTGGCCACCTCGCGGCCCGCGATGATCAGCTCGAATCTCTCGACCAGCCGCGGATCGTCACGTTTCGGCTTGGCCAGTGGCGAGAGCTCCCTGGGGTAGTCGACGATGAATACCGGCTGCTCGAGGTGTGGTTCCACCAGCTCCCTGAACAGCTCGTCCGCCAGCTTGGCGGGGTTCATGGTCTCCGTTCCCTCGACGCCCAGTGACTGCGCCGCCTGCCGCAGCTCGGCATCGCTTACAGCAGCCACGTCCAGCCGGCCATACTCGCGCAACGCTTCCAGGAACCTCAGACGGCGGAACGGTCGGCGGAAGTCCAGAGTGATCCCCTGATAGATCACCGCCTCCGGGCGCCCGCCCGTTACCTCCGCGGCCACAAACCCCAGCAACTCTTCTACCAGCTCCATCATCTCCTGGTAGTCGGCAAACGCCTGGTAAAACTCGAGCATGGTGAACTCGGGGTTGTGCGTCCGGTCCATCCCCTCGTTCCGGAAATCCTTGCCGATCTCGTAGACTCGCTCGAGCCCGCCAACAATCAGTCGCTTGAGGTACAGCTCGTCGGCTATCCGCAGGTAGAGCGGCAGATCGAGCGCCCGATGGTGGGTGACGAAAGGTCGGGCGAATGCGCCGCCGTAGAGCGGCTGGAGCACCGGGGTTTCCACCTCGATGAACCCCCGATCATCCAGGAATCGCCGCAGCGCGCTGACGACGCGCGTGCGGGTGATGAAGACCTGTCGCACATCCGGGTTGACGGCCAGGTCCGCATAGCGCTGCCGATAGCGTTGCTCGAGGTCCGCAAGGCCGCTGAACACGCGGCGCTCCCCGGTCGCGGAATCGATGTCTTGCTTCCCCAGTGGCAGCGGGCGAAGCGACTTGGCCAGCAACTCGAAGGACTGCACGCGCACCGTCACCTCGCCCCTTCGGGTGCGGAACACCTGTCCCTCTATGCCGATCCAGTCTCCGATGTCCAGCAGTTCGAGCAGCCCGTACCGCTCCTCGCCCAGCTCGTTGACCCGGAAATAAAGCTGGATCCGGCCACTCCGGTCCGACAGGTCGGCAAAGGTGGTCCTGCCATGCAGCCGAAAAGAAAGGAGCCGGCCGCCCAACCGGACGGTCGGCCCGGGGGTGCTCACTTCACCCGGCGGCGTTCGCGCCTCACTCCCCTCGAATTCGGCTCGCGCCGCCTCCGCGCTATGGGTGACGGCGTAGCGGTATGCAAACGGGGCTACGCCCCGCCGCCGCAGCTCCGCCAGCTTGTTGTAGCGCGCTTCGATGACGTGGCCGCGGCGTTCCGCCATCCCCCCTCCTCATGCGAGTTGCGAGCCGAACTCCTTTAGATACGCCTCGATGAACGCATCCAGATCCCCGTCCATCACGCGCTGTACGTCTCCGACCTTGCGCTCCGTGCGGTGGTCCGTCACCAGAGTGTAGGGCTGGAAAACGTAGGACCGGATCTGGTTGCCCCAGGCGATCTCCGTTTTCTGCGCATCGGCCTTGCGCCGCTCTGCCTCGCGCCGCTCGACTTCCCGCTGGTACACCGCGGCTCGCAGCATTTTCAGCGCCGTGGCCTTGTTCTGGTGCTGACTCCGCTGGTTCTGGCAGGCGACCACAAGGCCCGTGGGCAGATGCGTGATCCGGACCGCCGAGCTGGTCTTGTTCACGTGCTGCCCGCCCGCGCCCGAGGCGCGGAAGGTGTCGATGCGGAGGTCCTTTTCCTCGATCTCGACTTCGATGTCGTCGTCGACCAGCGGATAGACGAATACGCTGGCAAAAGAGGTATGGCGTCGGCCCTGCGCGTCGAACGGCGAGATGCGAACCAGCCGGTGCACCCCTCTCTCCGCCTTCAGATAACCGTACGCATACTCGCCACGGATTTCCAGGGTCGCGCTCCTGATGCCTGCCTCTTCTCCAGGCTGCAAGTCGAGCATCTCGATTGCGAACCCCCGTCCGTCCGCCCAGCGCGTGTACATGCGCACCAGCATCTCCGCCCAGTCCTGCGATTCGGTGCCGCCCGCGCCGGGGTGAATCGTGAGCAGAGCATTACGCGCATCGTCTGGCCCGCGCAGCATGCTGCGCAGTTCGAACGTTGCGATCTCCTGCTCGAGATGCTGGAGCTCCGACTCCCACTCCGCGGTCAGGCCTGCATCCGCCTCCCCTTCCAACAGCTCGGCCAGTTCCTCGAGCTCTGCATATTTTGCGGAGAGCTGCACCCATGGCTGGACCCACCCCTTCAGCTCCTTGATCTCCGCGATCGCGCCGCGGGCCGCCAGGGCGTCATCCCAGAAGCCGGCCTCGGACATGCGCCCTTCCAGCACCTTCAGACGCTCGCGCTTCGACTCCAGGTCAAAGATAGCCTCCGAGCTCCTGGATCCGCGTGCGGGTCCGCTCCATTGTCGTTCTGTGTTCGTTGGTCATGCTGCCCCCTCTGCTAACGCGAGGGGCCGCCCCTTCGGACGGCCCCGCGAGACAAGACTCCTTGTGCAAAGATAACGCCATCCGGCCACCGCGGCAACCCGCATCTACCCTCCTCAAAACAGCTTCCGGCCCTTGGCCAGCACGGCATTCAGCGCGTCCCGGAAGTACGGCGTACGCTCGGCCAGGTCGGGGCCGACCTGGGCCACATACTCGTCCCAACTGCGCAGGATTTCCTCGCGAAAGTCGCTGCGCAGCGTGCCGGCGCCCAAGCTACGGTCGCGCCGCTGCGGATCGCGGGCAGCTATGTCGGATGCCAGCGCGCGCGCCAGGCGTTGCGCACGCGTGTGCGGGTCTTGCGCGCCGCCAAAGGCAGGGGCGGAGCTGGCGGCCGCGCGCTGCGACGCCGCACCGGTGTCGGCCCGGCCCCGCTCGCGCCGGCGCACGGGGAAAACTCCGCCACAACGCGAGCACCTCGCGCGCACCCCGGTGGGCGGCACCCGCTCCGGATCTACCCGGAAAAGGGCCCCACAATGCGGGCAGTAGAGGTTCACGGCTGCTCTGCGGCCCCCGTGGCGAGGCCATCTGCCACCACTCGGCCGCCCAGCACCACGACCCCGTCTTCCGAACGACGATCCACGGCGTACACTGAACCTGGCAGAGTCTTGGCGTACACCTTCATCTCGGTGGCCAGCTCGCTGACCTGAGCCGGGTGCGTGAACCGCCGGGATTCATTCGTGACCACCCCGATGGAGAGGCTCATGAGGGGGATCCGGAAGATCGTGCCCTGGCGATCCTTTCCCAGGAAGTAGCCCGCGTGGCGATCCACCTCGGTGTACTGGTAGGGGATCAGCTCGTCGAAGATGGCGATGCCCTCCTCGCAGCACACGCGCATCTGGGCCAGGGGCACGTTGAAGATGAAGTCATCGCCCCCAATGTGCCCCAGGAACCCCGTGGGCGCGTGCGCCCGCACGACGTCGCGCAGCATGCGTGAAAGCAGCAGAATCACCCGATCGCCTTCACTGTAGCCGTAGCGATCGTTGAATTCCTTGAAGTTGTCCAGATCTGCGTAGCAGACCGCAAACCCCTCTTTGCGACGCAGCCGCTCGGTGATATCCCGCTCGATCTGAGCCGTGCCCGGCAGGCGAGTGCTCGGGTGAACGCCCAGGTCGCGGTCCGCACGCTGCAGCGCCCGTTGGAGCCGCAGGAATTGCTCGTCCCGCCTCATGCTCGCCGTGAGCACCTCGTCCGCGCCGGCCGCGAGTGCCTCGAGGCCGAAGCCCTGCTCCCCGCGGGGCTCGAGCACGACCACCGGGACGATGGCGCTCAGGCTATCCTTCTTCAAGGCGCGGCAGAGGCCCAGAACCTCGCCGGTCGAGCCGGGACCCAGTACGATCCCCGCGAGCTGGGACCGGCTGGCCAGGTTCAGCACCTCGTGCGCCGAGCTCAGAGGCAGGATCCGGAGTCGCTGTTCTGCCGCCAGCTCGCGGAGGACCGAGGGGGCCCTGGCGCTGCGCGCCGCGTGGTAGACGAGGACGGCCGTGAAGGGCATGGCGGGAGAACGCCGGGATTGGGGGAAACGCGGCAAGCTAGCAGCGTTGCTGCCAGGTGTCAACGCGAAAGGCGCCCCGGCTCAACGAGATAAGCGCGCCGTGGCCGGCCGGGCATCAGCCAGCAGGAAATCGATCTTCCGCTCCTCGCGGTTCACTGCGGCCACCTGCACCCGGACAGGATCTCCCAACTGGAAGCGCCGGCGGCTCCGCTCGCCCAGCAGGGCGTACTGCTCTTCGAGGAACGCGTAGTAGTCGTCCTCCAGCGAGCTCACGTGCACCAACCCCTCGACGAAGAAGTCCGACAGCAAGACGAAGAAGCCGAAGGAGGTGACGCCGCTGATCGTCCCCTCGAACGTATCGCCCAGGTGGCGCTCCATGAACTCGACCTTCTTCAAATCCATGCTGTCCCGCTCCGCCTCGACCGCGATCCGCTCCCGCTCACTGGCCGTCTGCGCAATGCTCGCGAGCTTCTCTTCCAGCAGGTCAGCCTGGAGCGGTGCGTGGTCGATGAACGCGGCGGCCGCGAGCCGGTGCACCACCAGGTCCGGGTAGCGCCGGATCGGCGAGGTGAAATGCGTGTAGTGCTTTGCCGCCAGCCCGAAGTGCCCCGCGTTCAGATGGCTGTAGCGCGCTTGCTTCATGGAGCGAAGCACGACCGTGGAGAGCAGGTTCTCTTCCGGCCGGCCCTTGGCCGCGGCCAGCAGCCGCGCCACTTCCCGCGGACCCGCCTGAGCGCCGCGCGCCAACTGCAGCCCGAACGTGCCTACGAATTCCGCCAGCTGCTCGAGCCGGTCGGGGTCCGGAGATTCATGGATACGGTAGAGGAAGGGTAGCCTCGAGCTCGCCGCCTTGCGCGCCACCGTTTCATTGGCGAGTAGCATGAAGTCTTCGATCAGCCGATGGCTCTCCAGCCGGAGCACCCGCTGGATGTCCGTCGGCTCTCCCTGGGTGTTCAGGACCACGCGTGCCTCGGGCAGGTCGAAATCGAGGCTGCCGCGCGCCTCCCGGGCCGCGCGCAGCATGCGACCGATACGCAGCAGCTCACGGAGGGCCGCATCCGTGGCCGCATCCACGGAGGCCTCTCCGTCCAGCACGAGCTGCGCCTGCTCGTAGGACAGGCGGTGACGGCTCCGGATCACGCTGCGCACGAGCTGCGCGCGCCGCGGCCGGGCGTCGCCGTCCAGCTCGAGCAGCAGCGAGAGAGCCAGGCGGTCCTCGTCCGGGCGCAGCGAGCAGAGGTCGGAGGAGAGCGGCTCGGGCAGCATCGGAAGCACCCGATCAACTAGGTAGGTGCTCGTCCCGCGGCGCAGCGCCTCCGCATCCAACAGACTGCTCTCCCGGACGTAAAAGGCTACGTCCGCGATATGCACGCCCACTTCCCAGCGGTCTTCACCCAGCGGCCGGATCGAGAGGGCATCATCGTGATCCTTCGCATCCGCCGGGTCGATCGTGAAGACCAGCAGCTCCCGGAGGTCGAGGCGATCCGCGAGGTCCGGGGGCTGCATGCCGCGTTCCCGGATCCGCTCCGCCTCCGCTTCGACTTCCCTGGGAAACTCGAGCGGCAGCCCGTGATCGTGGATCACCGCCAGTACGTCGACGCCGGGCTCCCCCAGGCGTCCCAGCACCTGCTCGACTTCACCCGCTGGCCCCAGATGTTCGTCCCCCCAGTTCGTCACCTGGAGCACGACCACGTCGCCATCTACCGCGCCTCGCTCCTGGCCGGGCGGGACGAAGATGTCGCGGACCAGCTTCACGTCCTCGGGGACGACAAAGCCGAAGTTGCGGGCCGGATGATACACCCCCACCACCTTCTCACGGGCGCGTTCCAGGACCTTGATGATCCGGCCTTCCTGCCGCTGCCCGCGGCGCCACCGCTCCACCCGCGCCACCACGCGGTCGCCGTCCACCGCCGAGCCCAGCCCGGACGTGGGCACGAACAGGTCAGCCGCACCGTCCTCCGGTATCACGAAACCTGCGCCGCTCCGGATCGTCTGCAGCCGTCCGGTGAGGAGATTGATTTTCTCGGGTGCCGCATAGCGTTGCTGCCGCACGCGGTAGACGACGCCCTCGTCCTCGAGCCGGCCGAGCAGCGCGCGGAACTCGGCGTACTCCGAGGCCGCCACACCAAGCCCGCGGGCCAGCTCCTTTGATTTGAGGGGGCGACCGGCCCGAGTACGCAGGTACTCGACCACCCGGTCAGGGGATACGGGCAAGACTACCTCCCGGCCACGGCATCACCAACACCACGGTCCACCGCATGCCGTTTCTGTCGCGCTGGATGCCGCTCTCGATCTGGATCGGCGCGGCGGCGCCACGCGCACCCTTCAGCCGCGCGGCGACCAGGGCGTCGACCGCGCTGACAATGTGGTTTGCAAGGATCAGACCCAGCGTCCTGGTGGCATCCCGCAGCGCTTCATCGCTTTGCCGGATCAGCTCCCGGTAACTCTGCTGCTCGAGCCCGTTCTCGCCCCAGGCCCACGCGAACTCGGGGCTCGCCGCGCGCCCCTCATAATAGCGCAAGGCCTGCTCGTATTCCGGCGCATCCGTGGCCAGGCTATCCGCTCCCCGAAAGAACAGCGCGCGGGCCAGCTCCCAAACCTGCCCATTGAAGCTCCTGGCATCGGTCTCGGGCTGCGTCCCCGGGCGGCGCGGATCCAGGTCGAAGGCGCCGCTCGCAGCGAAACGCGTCAACGCCTCGTAATACTCGAACTCGCCATCGCGGCGCGGCCCGGCGCTGATACGCCGCGCTACCGACCAGGCCAGGTCCCGATACCGCTTTTCCTGCTCCCGCCCATCCGCCCGGCGATCCAGGTAGAGCAGCCACCCCCACCCTTCGAGCGCCGCGTATGGCACCCAGCGACCGAGGCCAAGCAGTGCCTGGCCGGCACCGGGCAGCAGGACAGAAGCAAGGAACGCACGGCCTGCCTCGGTCAGTGGCCCCTGGCTGTTCACCGGCTCCACCGTGGGCTTGATGGGCGAAAGGAAACGCGAAGCCCGGCCAGGCGCCTGCCCAGAGCAGGGCGTGGCCACTGCGACCAGCAGGATGGCCGTATGCAGGACATGCCGCAGACCGTGCACAGAGCGCTCAGAAACGGATGCCGAACGTGACCTGAAACGGTTCTCGATCAGGGTCGAGCGGCGACGCGGCAAACGACTTCGCCACGGCCAGGTCGAACCGCTTATGCTTGAGGCCAAGACCTACGGCCGGGCCCGTTTCCAGCCCCTCGCCGCCTCGATACCCCACGCGCAAGGCGACAACCTGACCCGCCATCAGCTCGAAAGCCAGCGAGCCAACCGGCGATCCGGGCTCCCGCAGCCGGTCCTCCACCTCCAGGACCGCCCACAGCGCAAGCGTGCTGTCCGGCCGGATGTGGCGCAGGACCTCGTACGCGGCGCCGAGATGCAGCCGAGCGGGCAACGGATCGGCCTGCAGCGCGTTCACCACCTGCAGCGCAAAGCCGAGATTCGTCACCGAGGCTCCGAGCTGAAGACCCTTGACCCAGCCGGGCCTGTACTGGAGGCCGAAATCGATGCCGTGCGTCGTGCCGACACCGTCCCGGCCGCTGCAGGAGCCGCGACAGTCGATGCGAAACTGGTACAGCTTGTAGTTCAGTCCGCCGGAGAAACCCGTGCCGATCCCCGTGGCGAAGGAGGCGACCAGCAGATGCTCTCGGGTCGAAATCTCTCCGGTCGGGAATCCCTGATCGTCCAGCGCTGGATCAACACCCCAGTCAATGAGTTGGTAGGAGACGCCCAGCGTGCCGATCAGGCGTGGTGTGAAGAGCAGAGAGAAGGCATTGGCGTCCGCCAGCAGGATCGTCGTCCCGTGGTGGACCACGAACTGGCCGGAGTCGAGGTCGGCCAGGCCGGCCGGGTTGGCAAAAACGGCGTCCGCCGAAGAAAGCGCCGTCAGCGCCCGCCCCAGCGCCACAGACCGCGCCCCAACCGGGAGCAACAGGATCCCGCAGCACTCGTGGGCGCTCGCCTCGATCCCGCCGCCCGCCGTCGGCGGGCTCCCGACATCCTGCGCGTCGGCGGCCGTCGGGCCAAGCAGCGCCAACCAAACCAGCAGCGAGATCCTCGCGGCACTCGCCCACCAGGATGCGGTAACACCGCCGGGATTCGGGCGAGACGGCTCAGAGGGGCTTCGCCTCATCGATGAGCATGATCGGAATGTCCTCCCGGACCTCGTAACGGAGCCGGCAGACGTGGCAGATCAGCTCATCCTCGTCGGGCCGATACTCCAGGTCTCCCTTGCACTTGGGGCAGACCAGGATCTCAAGCAGCTCATTGTCCAGCATCATCCACTCTCCCCCTCCCGGCACCGTGTCAGACTTCGCCCTGCGGCGTCCGGGTAGGAACCGGGTAGCCTAGATACCGCAATGCACTCGGTTTGTGCCGCCAGCGAGGCAGCGGCTTGACCCACAGATCCAGATAAATCCTGCGGCTCAGGAACTCCTCGATCTTGCGGCGCGCCCGCTGACCTAACTTCCTGATTCCCGTACCCTGCCGGCCGATCACGATGGCCTTCTGGCTCGGCCGCTCCACGAAGATCGTGGCCCGAACGTACAGGGGATCGCTCGCCTCCCGGAATTCCTCGATCCGCACCACCGTCGAATAGGGGATTTCCTCCTCGTACTCCTCGAAGATCGTCTCGCGCACCAGCTCGGCCACGAAGAAACGCACCGGCTGCACGGCGACTTCGTCCGGCGGGTAGAGGAAGGGTGAGGCAGGGAGCGCCTCGATCAGCGCCCGACGCAACTCCGCCAAGCCGTCCCCACGCGCTGCCGAGACCAGGAACGCCTCCCTGCCCAGCTCGCGGCGCCCCCAATCGAGCAGCCGCCCCACGGCCTCCGGCCTCGCGGCATCCACCTTGTTGATGGCCAGCAGCAACGGGGAACGGCGACGCAGCAACTCCAACGTGCGGGGGTCCGGCAGGGTGTCTTCCGGGCGCAGTGCGTCTAGCAGGAGCAGCACCACGTCCGACTCCTGCGCCGCCGCCAGCGCGGCCTGCACCATGGACTCTTGCAGCAGGTACTGCGGTTCGAGCAGCCCAGGCGTGTCGACAAAGACGAGCTGGGCGGCCTCGTCGCTGTAGAGGCCCATCACGCGCTCGCGCG
Source organism: Gemmatimonadota bacterium (assembly GCA_016209965.1). NCBI lineage: Bacteria > Pseudomonadati > Gemmatimonadota > Gemmatimonadota bacterium. The sequence continues at coordinate 31,535 of JACQVE010000050.1, forward strand.
TCGTCTGCGCTCGCGGCGTGACAATGCTCAGCTTCTCTCCCGTCAAACCATTCAGCAGTGTGGACTTGCCGACGTTCGGCCGCCCCACCAGCGCGACGTAACCTGCGCGAGTCGATCCTGCCCCCTCGGCTCGCCCCGGCGCCTCCGACATGGCGGCCAATGTAAATCCGGCAGCCGCACCCAGCAAGCAACGAGAGACAAAGAGACACGGGCACGCGGAGCCGCGCGGACGCAGAGGCGCGAGCACGCAGGGAAACGGCCTTAGGTGCGTGCGCTGCGTGGCCGCGTCGCTGCGTCTCACCATTCGAGCGCCGGAAGCACGAAACCCCCGATCCTCGAGTGAGGACCGGGGGTTCGCGTCAGAGAATAGGCCGGCAGCGACGTACTCTCCCACCCGGTCTCCCGGGCAGTACCATCCGCGCGGCGGGGCTTAACTTCCGTGTTCGGGATGGGAACGGGTGTGGCCCCCGCGCCATGGCCGCCGGCCACCGCTTCTGGCCTTAAGGAAAAACAGAATGTTGGGGGAGGCGAGCGCGCTTCGGCTAGCGGGAGGTGAGGCCGGCCACTGAGGAATTCTGGCCAAGCCGCTCGGGCGATTAGTACGGCTCGGCTGAGGCGGTTGCCCGCCTTGCACCTGCCGCCTATCCACGTCCTAGTCTCGAACGGCCCTTCTGTCCGGCACTCAGTCGCCTGAGTGCCGGAGGGAGCGCTGGTCTTGGGGGAGGCTTCCCGCTTAGATGCTTTCAGCGGTTCTCCCGTCCCGACGTGGCTACCCGGCACTGCCCTGGGCAGGACAGCCGGCACACCAGAGGTCGGTCCATCCCGGTCCTCTCGTACTGGGGACGGCTCCCCGCAGCGCTCCTGCGCCCGCGACGGATACAGACCGAACTGTCTCACGACGTTCTAAACCCAGCTC
>JACQVE010000051.1 GCA_016209965.1 Gemmatimonadota bacterium
CCACGGACCTGGTCGCCACCACCGACGCACACGGCCGCGTGCTCTACCTGAACAGAGCCGGCCGGCGCATGCTTGCCATCCCCGAGGACGAGGAGATCACGAGCCTCACCATCTCCGACATGCACCCCTACGGCGAGCCCGCCCTGCTCATCAGCGAAGGCATTGGCGCCGCCCTGCGGGAGGGCGTCTGGAGCGGGGAAACGCTGCTCCTCGCGCGGGACGGCCGCCAGATCCCGGTTTCCGAGGTGATCCTGGCCCACAACACCGCCGCCGGTCAACTCGAGTTCCTCTCGCTCATCATCCGCGACATCTCGGAGCGCAAGCGCGCGGAGGAGGAGCTGCGGCAAAGCGAGGAGCATTTCCGCTCCCTCATCGAGAACGTCTCCGACATCATCACCGTGCTCGGCCCCTTGGGCGACATCCGCTACGCCAGTCCTTCCGTAGAGCGCGTGCTCGGCTACGCGCCCGAGGAGCTGGTGGGCGCGAGCGCCTTCGACTTCAGCCACCCCGAGGACGTGCCATCCATCCAGGCAGGCCTGGCCGAGAGCATGCGCCAGCCCAGAGCCACGGCGTCCTTCGAGTTCCGCTTCCGCCACAAGAACGGCTCCTGGCGTATGCTCGAGGCCACTGGCAAGAGCACGTTGCACCATCCCACCACGGCCGGCGCGGTGATCAACGCGCGCGATGTCACCGAGCGGCAAGAGATGCAGACGCTGTTGCATCAGTCGCAGAAGATGGATGCCGTGGGGCGATTGGCAGGCGGCGTCGCCCACGACTTCAACAACCTGCTCACTGCCATCAAGGGCCACTGCTCGCTCCTGCTCATGGACCTGCGCCCCCAGGACCCCATGCGGCTGAGCATCGAGGAGATCGACAAGGCCTCGGACCGCGCCGCGTCACTCACCCAGCAACTCCTGGCGTTCAGCCGCCGCCAGGTGCTCCAGCCCAGGGTGCTGGACCTGAACGGCGTCGTCACCGAAACCGAGATGATGCTCAGGCGGCTGATCGGCGAGGACATCGAGCTGGTCGTGCACCGGGACCCCCGCCTCGGCAGCATCAAGGCCGATCCCGGGCAGATCGGGCAGGTCCTCGTGAACCTGGCGGTGAACGCAAGGGACGCCATGCCCGCCGGCGGCAAGCTGACCATCGAGACTCGCGACCTCGAGTTGGACGAGGAGCACACCCGCCGGCACGCCGGCATGAGGGCCGGCAGCTACGTGCTGCTCGTGGTCCGCGACACGGGCTGTGGCATGGACGAGGACACGCTCTCCCACGTCTTCGAGCCCTTCTTCACCACCAAGGAGCAGAGCAGGGGGACGGGGCTCGGCCTCTCCACGGTCTACGGCATCATCAAGCAGAGTGCCGGCTACATCTGGGTCACCAGCGAGCCGGGGCAGGGGACCACTTTCGAGATCTACCTGCCGCGCACCGCTGAGGCCGCCCCTGGCTCCGCGGACTCGAACGCTGAACCGGCGGCGCCGTACGGCTCGGCGCTGTACGGCTCGGAGACCGTCCTGCTCGTCGAGGACGAGCACGCCGTCCGCGCCCTGGTCCGCCGTGTGCTCGAGCGCAACGGCTACAGCGTGCTCGAGGCGCCCGACGGCGCCGCCGCACTGCGCCTCACCCAGCAGTATGACCGTGAAATCCATCTCCTGATCTCGGACGTCGTCATGCCCGAGATGGGCGGGCACCAGCTCGCCGAGTCGCTTTCCCGGCTGCGGCCCGCCATGCGTGTGCTCTTCATGTCCGGCTACAGCGAGGATGCCATCCTTCACCACGTCGTGCTCGAGCCGGGCACCGACTTCCTCGCCAAGCCGTTCACGCCCGACGCGCTCGCGCGCACGGTGCGCCAGGTACTGGACGCGCCCACCGCCAAGCCCGGCGACACCCCAGCCTAAAGTTTTTCCGCCGCGCTGCCGATCCTTCTCTCTAGATGGAGGAGGAGAGAGTATGCGCCTGCACCACGTTCAGCCTGATACGCTACGCCCGGTCCGTTCCGGGGCGGGCCGAACCTTGACCGGCCCGGCCAAGGCAGTGGAGCAGAAGCCACTGCCGCCGGAGCGCTTGCACCGCATCCGCGAGCGGATCGAGCGCGGGCTCTACCACTCCCCGGCAGTTGCCAGTCTGGTGGCGCGCCGGCTGTTGCAGAGCTGCAGCGTGTTAGGTCCGGGCGGCCCGTCCGAATCCTGGAGCCGCCCCTTGTTCCCGATGTTTTCCCGGACCGCGCCTCCCCGTGCGGGCCGAACCCACGCGGAGTTCCCATGTTCCCTTATCGCCGAGGGGGTGCTGTGATGTTCCCACGCTGGATGAAGTGCTCGCTGCCGGCCTTGACCCTCGCCCTGGCGGTCGCAAGCTGCGACCGCGGCCAGCCGTCGATTGATGAGCTGGTGGGCCCGCAGTTCAACACCACGGGCAACGGCTACTCGAAGGTGAAGGGCGACGATGGCGACGGCTCGTCCCTGGCCCTGACGGTCGACGGGGCCGGCGGCGAGATCCAGATGGGCAAGCACTGGCTCAGGATCCCGCGCGGCGCGGTCTCCGAGCCGACCGTCTTCGTCATGACTCTGCTGGAGGCCGAGTACCTGACCGTTGACCTCACGGCCACATCCGTCGGGTCAATCGTCCTCAACGACGTGGGCGCGGCCGGATTCGCCGTCGCGGTGGACCTGCGCCTGAGCTACGAGTATGCCAGCCAGTCCATTGCCGACGAGTCCAAGCTGTTCATCGCCTGGATCCGGCCGGACGGCACGCTCGAGGCCCAGCCCAGCAAGGTGGACGGCAGCAGCAAGCACGTCAGCGCTGACCTGTGGCATTTCTCGGGTTACACGGTGGCCGACGGCGTCTGCCTGCTGGAAACAGGCTGCTAACTTCTTGCTGATGGCCTTAGACCTTCGAAATGACTGAACCGATGAAGACACTGGCGACCTTGATCGACTCCGCCCTCGTGGCGGAACGGGCCGGTGCCTGGGACGAGGCCCTGGCGGGCTACGAGGCCGCCTTCGGCCACCTGCGTACCGAGGGCGATGCGGCCAAGGCAGCAGAGCTACTGCGCCGGATCGGCCGGGTGCACCGCGAGCGAGGCGACATCGAGCTGGCCATCGAGGCCTTCGAGACCAGCCTGGCCATCGCCGAGGCAAACGGGCTGCGCGAGCATGTGGCGGCCGCATTGAACGGCCTGGGCACCGCCGAGCAGTTCCGGGGCGGCCTCGAAGCGGCCGAGCAGCTCTACACCCAGGCTCGGGCGCTGGCGGCACAGGCGGCAGACCAGCGGCTGACGGCCGTGGCCGATCAGAACCTGGGCATCCTCAGCAACATCCGGGGCGATGTGGCGAGCGCGCTCATCCGCTATCAATCGGCGCTCGAGCGCTACCGCCTGCTGGGCGACGACCTCACGGCCGCGCGTGCCCTGAACAACATGGGCATGGCGCACATCGACCTGGCTGACTGGAACGCGGCGGAGGCATGCTTTGCCGAGGCCATCGGGCTGGCTGCCAGTGCCGGCGACATGGTCATGGTGGGCGTGGTCGAGCTGAACCGCGCGGAGCTGTTCCTGCAGCGGCAGCAGTTCGAGCATGCCCGCGAGGCCTGCGCCCGCGCGGTCGAGATGTTCAGCCGGCTGCGCGCCAAGCCGCGCGTCGCGGAGGCGTACAAGTTTTACGGGATTCTGTACCGCGAGACCAGCAAGCTCGACCAGGCCAACCTCCACTTTGCCCTGTCGCTGGGGCTGGCGGAGGCGAGCCAGGACCGACTGCTGGAGGCCGAGGTGCAGAGCGAGTGGGCGCTCGTCCACCTCGAGCAGAGCCAGCCGCGCGAAGCGCTGCGCTGCCTGAACCGTGCCCACAAGATCTTCGGCCAGCTCAAGGCCCGGCGCGAGCTGTGGGATATCGAGCGGCGGCTGAAGCGGCTGGAGAAAAGCTACCTGCCGGCCGCGCGGGCATGGGGCGAGGAGGCCTCAGAATCGCGGGACGGCTACATGCGCGGACATGCCCGGCGGGTGGCGGAGTACAGCACCAGTCTGGCCACGGCCCTGGGCCTGGCCAGCGAGGAGGTGAACCGCCTGCACGTGGGCGCGCTGGTCCACGACGTGGGTGTGGCAGCCCTCCCCGAGCCCGTGCTGTGCAAGGCGGGCCGCCTGAACAAGCAGGAGTGGGAGCTGGTCCAGAGTCACACCGTGGTGGGAGACGCCATGGTGGCCGAGCTGGGCTTCCCCGGCAAGATCCGGAGCATTGTCCGCAGCCACCACGAGAACTGGGACGGCGGCGGCTACCCCGACGGGCTGGCCAAGGAGCAGATCCCGCTGGCGGCGCGGATTGTCAGGATTGCAGAAGTCTACGACGCGCTGGGCACGCCTCGCCGCTACCGCCCGGCGTACCAGCCCCAGGAAGCACTGCAGATCATGGAGCGGGAAGCGGGACAGCAGTTGGATCCCGAGCTGTTCCACACCTTCCGCGAGCTCCAGCCCATAGCGGCCTGAAGCCAATCCGCCGGCGCCCCGGGCTCACGCCCGGGGCGCACGCTATCTCGCCCCCCGCGTTCATCTCCGCACCAAGCGCAAAGGCTCGCCGTAGACCGAATCGTTCCTCAGGTTGCTCCTCACAAAGGCGTGTAGAGCCTCCGAGCTGATGAATGGGCCGGCCATCTTCTCGCTGAGTGGCGTGGCCTGCAGGATCCCATCAGGCGTCAGCTCGAAGCGGAAAAACATGAACGGGCGATTCTCTGCCGAAAGGTCCTGCACGTTCATAAAGCGCGCGCCACCCACCTGCGCGATGTAGCCCCGGAAGCGGTCTCACGTTCCGCAGCTCCGGTAGCACCACCAGTCCGGCTCGGTTCGTCTCCGAGAGGGAGCGATTCGGTCGCGATCTCGGTTTCCATGTCGTATTCGGAGTCGTTGAAGCCGAAGATCCTCAGCGCAGTGCTGGTATCTTCCGCCCCGCCCGGCACCCTCTTCCACTCCCCGATCAGGCTCGAGTCGAACGGCGCACTCGCGGCAGCACTCAGGGGAACGGCCGACTCGTAATAGCAGGCGCCCAACCCCGCTGCCGCGGCCACGACAATGCCGGCTGCGATACGGCTGCACGGCCAATCGAGCACGCGCAGCAGTGAGCCCGCATGCTCATTGACCTCGCGGAACATCCACTGGTAGAGGAAGCCTTCCCGGGAGGCGATGATGGCCAGGGTGGCCGCGGCATAGAAGAGGGTGGCGGGGTAGTCGCGTAGCAGCAACGCCCAGATGATGAAAGCGTACTGCACGAATCCCGCCGCCTTCGCGGAATAGAGATGCAAATTGCCAAAACGGCGGAACTTGATCCAGCCCCAGCGCAAATCGACGCAATCGAGGAGCAGGTTGCTCGCCGCAAACGGCTGCGCGTATTTTGGGGCGAACCCGTCAACCCGCTTTCCACCCACCGTCAACCGGAAATCAACCGGATGTTTCGGCTCAAGCTCTTCGGTGGCGCGACACTCGAAGGGGATGCCGCATCCGCCGCGCCTCCGCCGAGGCCCAGGCAAAGCGGAGCTACGTCCCCGCAGACTACCTGGTCCTCGTCCAGATCGGCCTGGGCAACTATGCCGCCGCGATGAGCGCGCTCGAGCAGTCCCTGCGCAGCCGCTCCGGCTCGATGGTCTATCTCGATGTCGAGCCGCTGCTCGACCCGCTGCGCGGCGATCCGCGCTTCGAGCGGCTCCGCCGCATGGCCGGCCGC
>JACQVE010000052.1 GCA_016209965.1 Gemmatimonadota bacterium
GAGAGGCTGACCTGGGGCGCGACCCCGGAGACGCCCAGCGCGTTCTGGGCCGTTGCGCTCAGGCTCAGGCTGCCGGCCACACCCGCGGGCAGCACGACTGCCGTATCCCGCACAACGCTGCGCTGCGCGGGCGAGAAGGACCACACGATCCGGCCGCTGGTCACGCCCGAGTAGTCGAGCTGCAGGCTGGAGACGCCGGACTGGTCGGCGGCGGACAACTTGACGGCCAGGGCCTGGCCGGCCTGGACGGCCTGGCCGGTCTTGGGCGTCACGATCTCGACGCGGGGGCCGCCCACCACAACCTGTACCGTGTCGGCGCCGACGTTGCGGGCGATGTCCTGGGCCGAGGCAATGACATGCACCCGCTCCGTGCTGCTGTCGGCGGAAGCCAGCAGGTAGCGGCGTACCACCGTGTCCCTGGGCGCCTTCTCAAAGCCGATGGCTTTGGGCAGCAGGCGAGTGACCACGGTGTCGGTGCCCAGCGAGGCGTCGCCACGGAAGGAGACGCCGACGATGCGGGCGCTGTCCAGACCCGAGCCATCGCGCAGCCTCACCTCGACCAACACGCTGTCGCCAGCGGGGAAGGTGGCGGAGGGCGTGGGGAGCTGGAGGTCCACGCGGGGCGGATCCCGATCCACGTTGATCTGAACGGTGTCGGCGCCCGTGTTCTCCAGGGTGTCCCTGGCCGAGACAATGATGCGGACCTGCTCGGTCGTGTTGTCGGCCGTGGGCAGCAGGTAGCGGAAGAGCACCGTGTCTTTGAGCGCGCCCGCGAAGCTCACCGCCTTGCGGCTGAAGCGTGTGACCACGCTATCAGTGCCGAGCGTCGGGTTGCCGCGGAACGCGAGTCCCACCAGGTCGGCGCTGACCAGGCCGGATGCATCGCGCAGGCGCACCTCGACCAGCAGACTATCGCCCGCGGGGAAGGTGGCGCCCGGCACCGGCTGGCGGATGTCCACGCGCGGCGGATCGCGCTCGAGCTGCACCCCCTGGACCGCCACCTGGACGGTATCCGCGCCCACATTGTCGGCAGCGTCCTTGGCGGAGACAATGATGTGCACGGTCTCAGCAATGGCCTCGGCCGTGGGCAGCAGGTAGCGCAGCACAACCGTGTCGCGACGCGCCCCCTGGAAGGTCACCGTCTTGGGAGAAAAACGCGTGACGGCCGTATCGGTGCCCAGGGTGGCACTGCCGCGCAGCGCCAGGCCCACGAGCTCGACACTGGCCAGGCGAACGTTGTCCGTGAGCCGCGCCTCGACCAGCACGCTGTCGCGCGCGGCAATGGTGGCGCCCGCTGCAGGCAGGCGGATCTCGACCTTGGGTGCGCGGACATCGCCGCCCTGCACCGTGCCCCCGGTTTCGCGCGTCTGGAAGAGGTTATCGCCCTGGCACGCGCCGAAGAGCAGAAGCGCGGCGACCAGCGCGGCAATGGGGCGGCGCGGCGTGAGTGTGAGCCCGCGCGGCGCGGGGTGGGCGGACGGCGCCCCAGCAGCGGAAGTCACGGGTTCTCCCCTCCCGGCGGCTCAGGATTCCCGCAGGATGTGGGGCGTAACCATGATCAGGAGATCCTTCTTCGTTTCCTGATCGGTGCTCCTGCGGAACAGGGTGCCGAGCACGGGGAGATCCATGAGGAAGGGGATGCCGCTGCGCACCTTGTTGGTTTCGATAATGGTGAGGCCGCTGATCACGGCGGTCTCACCGTCATTGACCAGCACTTGTGTATCGGACTGCTGCGTCTGGAAGGTGAAGCCGATATCCGAGGGCGCGAGCGCGATGTTCGAGCGCTCGGCATGGATGTCCAGCAGCACCTTGTTGCCGGTGACATGGGGCGTGACGCGCAGGATGATGCCGGTCTCCTCGAGCTTCACGGTGGCCAGCGGCGCCTGCACGCCGCCACCGGCTCCGCCAGCAGCGCCGCCCGCCCCACCGCCCGCGGCACCACCCGCGGCGCCACCTCCACCGCCGGCACCCGCAGCGCCTGCCTCGACCACGCGGATGGGCGTGCGCTCGCCCACCTGCACGGAAGCTTCCCGGTGGTCCAGCGTGGTGACCACGGGGGCGGCCTGAATATCGCTGAGACGCATCTGCTCGAGCGCCTCGATGAAGGTGATCAGCGAGTGCCGGCCGAGCACCAGTGAGCTCAGGATCTGGAGCGAGGCGGAAGGCACGCGCTCCACCGCATTGGCCAGCGCCGCGATCGAGTTGCCGCCCAGCAGCACCTGGTCGCGGTTGGTGATCTCGGTGGGGCTGACCTTGCCATCGCCATCGAGATCGACCCCCGATGGCACCAGCCGGTTGAGCTGGTTGCCCCGCGAGTCCTTCAGGTCATAGATGATGCCCAGGTCCTCGAGCGCCGTCCGGTCTATGAACAGGATCTTGGCGGCAATCGTGACCTGCGGGGTCTGACGGTCGAGCTCCCGGATGACGGGCCCGATCCGGTTCTCGACCACGGACTTCTTGTCCGTCACCAGCAGCGTGTTGGTCGCCCGATTCACGGTGACTTTGCCCCCCTCGCTCACCAGCCCCTCGATGGACGGCTTGATCGAGTCCACACTCGTGAACTGGATGGGGAAGGACTGGGTCACGACCTCCTCGAGCTTCTCGAATTCCCTTAGCTGCGACACCTGGTCCACCCGGATGATGCCGCTCTCCTGTTCCTGTGCCGCCAGGCCCTGGGACTGCAGGATCGCCTCGAGGGCGACACTCCACGGCTGGTCCCGGATCTCGGCCGTGACAACTCCGGTCAGGGCTGCACCGGGCACAATGCTGCGGCCGGCGAACTCGGAGAAGGTGGCGAGCACATCCAGGATAGGCGTGTCCCGGAACGACACGGTGATGCGGGGCTCCTGCGCCTGGGCGCCCTGCTGGCGCGCCAGCGGCGCCGCCGCCGCCTTGGCCAGCGGCGCATCCGCCAACGGAGCAGTGTACTGGCCGGTGCTCCAGGGGCTGAACGGGCCGGCGCGGTTAGGGAAGGAGACGCGGATCTCACCCGGGCGGCGCTCGAGCGTGTAGGTCACTGGCTGATCCAGCTCGACCACCACGCGCACGACCTGGGGCGAGAACTGGCTCAGGCGCAGGCCGAGCACGCCGCCGCGATTGATCCCCCGGAAGCTCTCGCTACGCAAGACATGCTGCGCTCCCGCAATATCGATGACCAGCCGGTCGGGTTGCGGCAGCAGGAAATCCTGCACGGAAACCGGCCCCTGCACCGCAATCACGACGGCCGTCCGGTCCGCGACAGGGATGACGCTTAGCGCGGTCACGTCGGCGCGCTCCGCGAGCATCATCGCCCACAGCGCGGCGATCAGGATCATGGCTCTGCTCCTTCCGCTCCCCTGCGTTTGAGCTCCAGCACTTCCTGCCGGACCACCCCGAAAGTCTCGACCACGAAGGTCACGCGGTCGGCGGCAACATCGATGACCCGGGCGTTGCCGACCATCTGTCCCCGGCGCACTCGGTAGGTTTTGGCCGTGCAGGCGGCGCCACTACTCCCCGCTGCGCCCTGGCTGCACCCCTTGGTGCCGGTCGCGAGCAGGGCCAGGCTCTGGCCGGGCACGGGAGAGTAGACGATGCCCTGCAGTGTCAGCTCCTCGAAGAGCGGACCCAGCCCCTGCTCGCCCAGGGACTTGAAGGGGTCGCGGCGCCCGCCGGCGGGGTACTCGAAGATCTCGCGCTCGAAGATCAGCATGACCTCGCCCTCCGGCGGGGCTGGCAGCGCGGGCGGCGCGGGCCCCGGCGCGGGCGGAGTCTGGGCCAGGGCGCCGGCCGCGGCCGCCAGCCAGTAAAGCGGCAGCAGGCGCAGCGGCTTAGGCACCGGCATCGGCCTTCACCTCCGCAGCCGGCTCCTTGGGCACGATGTAGGTCTGGATGCGGAACACGGCTTCCAGCTTTGCCGAGCCGCTGCGGTCCTTTTCCCCGGTGGGCTTGAGCTTGAGCCCGACCGGAGTGATGATGCGGGCGAGCGAGCCGATCGAGCTGAGGAAGCGGCCCACGCGGTGATAGGGGCCGATCACGCTCAGTTCGTAGCTCTGCAGCGTGTAGTACGGCCCCGGCGTCTCGGGCTGCGGGCGCAGCATGTTGAGGTCCACCCCGGCCTCGCGCGC
>JACQVE010000053.1 GCA_016209965.1 Gemmatimonadota bacterium
AACCAAAATTGCCGGCTGGGAAAATAAACCGGGGGTGCGGGGGTGTGGGGGGGGGGCCGGCTGCCGCCGGCCCGCCCGCCACAGCCTAGAAGGACGGGCCGAACGACACGGTGAACCGGCCGCTGCGATCGGGACGATTGAGCGGCAGCGCATAGTCCAGGCGCAGGACCGTGTAGAAAATGTTGAAGCGCAGGCCCAGGCCGTAGCTGAAGAGCGGCTCCCGAACCAGGTACGGGTCGTCCCCGGGCTTCCGGTCCCACACCAGCCGCACGTCCCGGGTGGTGCCCTGCGCACATTCGTTCGGCTGGCTGAGGTCCCGCACCGTGCACACCTCCTGGTCCCAGGCCATGCCACCGTCGAAGAAGAGTACCGCGTCCACCGGTGGGAAATTCCCCAGGAACCCGATCTGCAGCTCGGTGATGATCGGGAAGCGCAGCTCCAGGTTCAGCAACGCAGCACTCGAGCCAATCAACTGGTCCCGGACCGGGCAGGGAGAGATCGAGGCCTCTGTGCCGAACTCCCGACTGGTCCGGCACTCCTCGCCATTCAGCTCGAAGGAGTCGCCGTCATAGCCGCGCAGGAAGTAGGGGCCGCCCCAGAAGAGGGAGAACCGGTTCGCGTCGCGCCCCAGCCGCGTCAAGGTCACCAGCCGCGCGGCAAAGACGACCCAGCGCTTGTAGTTCAAGTAGTTGCGGAAGTCCACCAGCCCTTCCGTGTACTCGAAGTCGCCGAACGTCCGCGAGGCCTGCAGCCGGTAGCGCCGGCCATAGATCGGGCCCGTCCAGCCGAAGAGCGAGTTGTCGAATACCAGGGCGGCCACGGGTTCGATGAAGTTCAGGGCATCCCCCGCCGGGACGTCCCGCTGGAACGGCTCCTGTCGCGTAAAATTCCAGCCGCCGCGGTAAAGGATGTCGCGCTCGAGGCGTGTAACGCTCGCCCCCAGCTCGAGCCGCCGGTAGGTGCTGAATGGATAGCTGACAACCCCCTGCGCCGTGCGGATGATATCGCGCAGCAGCACGTGCGCGACCACGTTGTTCGGCTGGCCATCCAGGTTGACGGTAAAGGGGCCGCCGCCCAGGTAGCGGTAGAACGGGATCTGCTCGACGGCCACACCGTAGTTGGCCCGGGTCTTGAGAAAGTTGTAGCCAGCAAAGAAGGTGGCGTCCGAGAACGAACCATTCACGTTCCCCGCCAGCAAGATGTTGTGATTCCCCAGCATGTCCGACAGCGCGACGTAGCTGCCGCCGTACACGCCGTTGCCATAGAAGCCGCCCACCGAGGCGCCGATCGTGGGCCGGCCCACAATGTCCGGACTGAACTTGACGCTGTAGTCCTGCACCTGGAAGGCGCTGGTGTCTGGCAGCGCCAGCTCGGCGCTGTCCAGCAAGGCCATGACCGAAACCGGTCCACCCTGGGGCGCTGACGCCGGCCCCGTCCCCGCCGCTGCCCTCCCGCTCGGCCGGAAGGCATTGCCTTCCCGGTAGTACGACGCGACGACTGCCGCGTCCTCTGCTGCGGCAGCGCCCAGGCTCACCGTATCGACTTGCGGCGGCTTCTCCGCTTCGGCCACGGCAATCTGCACGGCGGGTGGCGCGGGCGGCAGTTGTGACACCGGCACACGCGGGAGCTTTCGCGGATCCGCAGCGGCGTACACGTTATAACCCGCCTGCTCGAAGTAGACGAAGAGCAGGCGCCCATCCGACTTGGACCAGGAGAGCCCCGGGCTGAGGGGCGTAATCGCGATCACGCCGGACAGCACATCGCTGACGCGAGACAACTCGCGCGCCTCGAGATCGAACAGATAGAGGTTGTGAATGCCCGTCCGGTCACTGACCCAGACCAGCGACCGGCCGTCCGGCGCCCAAACCGGATTCAGATTGCGGCCGGCATCCTGCTGGGGCAGCACCTCGATGGCGTTCCGCTCGAGATGGTACAGGGCGACGCGGTAATTCCCGTACGTCAGCCGCTGGAAATCGGTCGCATCCCCGCGGTCCGTGCTGAAGGCGATGGTCTGGCCATCGGGAGACCAGGCGGGCAGCAGGTCCGCGTAGCGATCGTTGGTGAGGCGGCGGACGGCGCCCTCGAGATCCGTCACGAACAGGTCG
>JACQVE010000054.1 GCA_016209965.1 Gemmatimonadota bacterium
CGACGCCGTGACCCGCGCGAGCAGGTCCAGAAGCTCGCCTCCGCCGCTCGCCTCCACCACCCCGTAGCCGGTCCGGGAGAGGAAGTCCCTGAGGACGGCGCGCATCTCCGGATCGTCGTCGGCGACGACGATGGTGGGCAGAGCGCGAGGTGAGTCCATGATGCCTGAGGCTACAAGCAAAAGATGTGCCAGGAAGCCTCGGCCAGGAACCCCTTGGGATTTCAGGAGTTTTCCTGGCCTGCCGAGGAGGTCGGCACCCGGGCGGCGCGTAAAGTTGTCGCGCCCGCGACAACCCTGACGCCCGAATGGTCGTCACACGGGAGGGGGAGGGAGGAGGTGGCGGGTCAGTCGGTGATGGGTACAGCGGGGTGTGGTTGACCGATCGCTTGTTTCATCAACACGCGGCCGAGCACGCGCGCGCCTTGCCGGACCAAAGCGTTGGGACGAACGCGCTCGTAAATACCCTCAAAGACCGCGCGCGTTTTCTCCGGCAGCATCCCCGCGATCGGGTCGTACCGGGATGAAACGCCCACCATCTCGCCGATGAGGAGAATGTGGCCGGCGTGCTTTTCCAGATTGGGGGATGGACCAGCCTGGACCTCTTCGACCCCGCGGCTGAATTGCTCCATCAGCTCGCGTCGCTGCGAGAACGGAATACCCATGATCCGGTAGGTTTTGGTCATGTAGGCCAGATGCAGACGTTTCTGCTCGTCGGTGAGCGGCGCGCATTGTCTTTCGACGTTCTCCACCAGGCTGAACCCGAAGTAGGTCATCATCCACACGGGTATGGAGATGCGCTGGTGGCGGCGCATGATCGATTGCAGGCCGGCGCGGACGGCTTTGCTGGAAATCCCGCCCGTGGGTTTCGCGCCAGAATCGGTCACGTCCCGGATGAACAGGTCGGTCTGGTAGAACGACGCGGCCATCGAGCGCAGCGACTCGAACCGGGGTGGATACGCCGTGTCGTGGGTGATGATAACGTCGCGCAGCAAAAAGAAATTCAGATACGCCACGATGCCGGGCCGATACCCGCACGCAAACCACAAGCGACTCGTGGTCGCCAGCTCGTCGGCAAACTCCGCGCCCAGCATCGAGTTATCGAATGCTTCGAACGGCGGATCGAACTGCCGATACACTTCCTCGTAATCCGTCATCCGCAGCCCAAACGCCACGCAACTGATAGCGGAGTTGGTCCCTCCAAGGTGCGTCGGGTCCTCGCCGGCCAGCCGAGCGTAGCACGCCCCGAGCGGGGGAGGCAACGGGGGAGCCCCGACTCAGCGGGCGGCGAGGAAGGCGACCATGCGCTCCCGGGTGGCGGCGTCCGGCAGCGCCCCCTGGCCCGCCCGCATGTTGTCGGTCAGGTGCTCGGGCCGGCTCGTGGCGGGGATCACGCAGGTGACGGCCGGATGGGCCAGGATCCACTTCAGGAAGAACTGCGCCCAGCTCTCGCAATCGAAGTCGGCGGCCCAGGGCGGGAGCGGCTGCCCGCGCACCCGCCCGAACAGGCCGCCCGCCGCGAAGGGGCGGTTCACCAGGACGGCGATCCCGCGGTCGCGGGCGAGGGGCAGGAGGCGGCGCTCGGCCTCCCGCTCGCCGAGCGAGTAGTTGAGCTGCACGAAGTCGAGCGGCTCGCTCCGCATCACCCGCTCCAGCTCCCCGTAGGCACCGGCCGTGGAGTGGGTGACGCCGAGGTAACGGAGGCGGCCGGCCTGCTTCCACTCCCGCAGGGTGCGGAGATGGGTCTGCCAGTCCACCAGGTTGTGGACCTGCATCAGGTCGAGGCGCCGGGTCCGGAGGCGCTGAAGCGAGCGCTCCATCTGGGCCACGCCGGCCTCGCGCCCGGTCGTCCAGACCTTGGTGGCGAGGAAGAGCGAGTCGTGGATCCCGAGGTCCGCCGCCAGGTCGCCCACCACCGTCTCGGCCGCCCCATACATCGGCGAGGAGTCGATGACGCGCCCGCCCAGCGCGACGAAACGACGGAGAACCTCTTTGAGCGGCTCGCGCTCCGCGGTCGAGTCGCCGACGTCGAAGGTACGCCAGGTCCCGAGGCCGACGGCGGGGATGCTCTCGCTAATGTGCCAAGTGGAGGTGGAGGGGATGGGGCGCCGGAGCAGCGCGGGCGCCGCCCGGGCGCGGCCCCGCCGGGTCCCTACGAGGCCCGCCGCCGCCCCCGCGGCCATCAACCCCAGCCACGCCCGGCGCGAGAGCGGCCGGCCGCCGATGTCACCGTTCATTTCGCACGACCTCCCTCCCGACCGCCGCCACC
>JACQVE010000055.1 GCA_016209965.1 Gemmatimonadota bacterium
GGCTAGGGCGCCGCGCCGAGGGTGGCCTGCGGCCGCAGCCAGGCGAGGATGCTGGCACGGCCGGCGCGGGCGTAGACGTGATCCGGGTAAGTGTGGCACTCTGGAGTGTTGGTGCCCCGGACGCACCCGTTGTAGCGAAGCAGCGCCCGCTCCACGTCCTGGCCCTCGGCCCGGAAGTAGTTGGCAAAGATGCTCGCGCCGTGGCAGATGTTGGGTTCCACCTCATCGAGACTGCTCGGGCAAGGCGGCCATTTCCCCCGGTGCTGCGGCATGACCTGCATGAGACCCCGGGCGCCAACCGGGCTGCGCGCCTGCGGGTCCAGCATGGGGTTCTCGACGAGCAGCACGGCCAGCAGCAGGCGCGGCTCGAGATCCAGACGATTGGCTTCCCGTGCCAGGGCCACGGCGATGCGGCGGGCCAGCATCGGGTCCTGCCGGTACTGGAGCAGAACGCGCTCGATCGGCGCGATCGTCAGCTTGTGGTACTCTTCGACCTCCGCCCAGAGGCGGTCTGCCCGCTGCGCTCGCTGTACGAGCTCCGTCAGCTTCGAGCCCGACAGCTCGGCCACGCCGTCGGCGGGAACGGCTGCGGCCGTGCCCGACGAGAGTGTCGCCACGAACGCCGCCACCATCAACAGCAGCAATCCGAGCAGGTAAGGAAGCCAACGCTGCCGCATCGTCGGACCGACCGCCAACCGGATGATCGTCCAGGCGAACTTCAGCCGCTGTTCCATGTTCGTGTCCCCCTCGATGGTGCCCTACGGCAGTCTAGAGGACGCCGACCGGATCGGCGCGGTGTGTGGTGCAAACACCGTACCTCGCGCGCTGCTCGGATTGTGGATAACTCTCGAAACCCGCTCTCCTGACTTGCGATTCGTGCGCTGGCCGGCCGCCGGAACCGCGCGCCGCCGGCCTGTACCGGCCTCCTCTTACCCCGGATGTTCCGGATGGATCACTGGTTTCCGGAACGAAACGTTACTGGTGTGCCCCGCAGCTCGCTCGGTCGCGAGGACAGAACCACGTACCCGCTCCCGCTCCCACTCCCGTTCGCCGAGCTCTATCTCGGCGGCTCGTCACACGAGAATTGCGAGCGGGAGGGGGAGCGGGCACGGGTACGGGTACGGGTACGGGTACGGGGAACAGCCATGGTGGAAGCAGCGTTCCTCGGTTCCGCGCCCGCCTGACGCGCCGCGTCGGCTTGCAGCTTACGCGTAACCGCAATAAAATGAAGCAGGTTCCGCTACTTGCGGTGCATCCCTCGCTGTACGACCCATCCCGGGGGGCGCCATGGCAATGTTCCGAACATTGTATTACGGAGATGTTACCGTCGGTGTCGGCGGGCGGATCACCATCCCCCAGGAGATCCGGGACGACCTGGGGATCCAGGAGGGGGACATGCTGACCGTTCGGGTCGAGGAGAGCCCGACGCGCACCCGGCAGATGGTGATGTGGCGCGCGGCGCCGCCGCCGGAGGAATCGGAGTAGCTAGCTTAGCTAAACGGTCCGGGGTGCTGCCCCCAGCGGCGGAGTTCGATCACCAACCTGTCTCCCCTTCATCCCCCTCGAGATCGATCCAGCGGACGAGCTCGCGCAGCGGCTCGTGCCCGTCGTGGTGCCACTCCGGCGGCGGCCATGGCATCTGCGCGAGGCCCGTGACCCGGGAAGCGCCCAGGCGGCCGAGCTGCTCGGCCAGCGCTTGCCGCTGCTGCGGCTCCAGTCCCGCAACGCCGACCGTTTGCAGGAATGCGGCATAGGGCCGCACCAGGGGCACGACTTCTTCCGCTGCGGCCACGGGCTTGACGCGCACCAGGCGATTCAGGCAGGAGGGCGCGAAATTCGGGTCGGCCTCGTACAGCACCGTATATTCGGTCCCGGGGCTGGCCTCGATTCTGATGTCCTGGCCGGCCAGGGCGCGGAACTCGGCGGTCGCGCGGATCTCGTGGATCTGCGCGGCCTCGGCCGCGCTCAGCCGCCCGCGTGGCAGCTCGCGCTCGAGCGTGCCCAGCTCGAGGGCCAGGCGGGCGGCGAACTGCTCGGGCGAATGCTGGCCGCCCTGCTCGACATACAGCAGGTGGGGCGAGACACACCCCTGCTGGTCGAACGCGGCTACCGCGGCCGCCGCTTGCGCGGCGACCCGGCCGAGCGCCGGCTCCGCGAGTGCAGTGCGTCCCACGACCCCGAAGGAGAAGCGCGGCCCGTGGATCACCAGGCTGGTGGGCGGCGCGATCTGCCGGCGCACGGCTGCCACGGCATCCGCAGCGCCGTAGACAATGACCGTGTCCGCCGCTCGCAACGCTTCCGCCTCGCCCTCCGCGGCGCCGCCGGGCCAGTAGGTGACGGCGAGGCATTGGGCGAGGCGGGGCGCCACATCCTCGAGCGCGCGGGCGAACAGGACGGGGAGCAGCGGCTCACCTGAAGCCGTCTTGCCCAGGATGGCGGCTTTGACCAGCAGGCAGCGGATCAGCGCGGTTACGGCCACGCCGGGCACGTTCCCGGCGAAGATATGGAATGCCAGCTCGGGACCGAGCGCGCGGGCGGCGCCGCGCCCGTGCGGGCGGGGCCGGAAGCCGTCGAGCAGGGCGGCGTCGCCCAGCTCGTTGCGGAGCAGAGCCTCGAGCGCTGGCGCGCGCCAATCCTCGAGCGCGCGATCCAGCACCAGCCGAAGCATGGCAGGGGAGTAGCCCGTGACGGCGGGCATCGCCTGCTCGGCGAGCGCGCGCCGTGGATCGCCTGGACGGGAGAGCAGTGCTGCAGCCGCATCCACGGCGCGCACTATCTCGGCCACCGGCAGCTCGGCCAGGAAGCGGGCGCGGGCGCGTCGCAGCTTCTCGATCAGCCGCGCCATGGCAGACGCATCCAGTACCGGCGTGCGTAGGGGCACACCGCCGAACTCGAGAATCTGCCAGCCGGGGATGTCGGCGCTCTTCAGGCCCGGCAGGTGAAACGCGTCGATGGGCGTCATGGCCCCTCTCCGCGCAGCGCGCCGAGCAGCAGGTCCATGGCCATCGAGCAGCCGCGGGGCGGAGCGCCCAGGGCGCGGCCGAGCAACAGGAAGCCGTCTTCCCGCTCGACGCCCACGTCTTCGGTCTGGATGGCCAGAACCGAGCCGAAATTGGCCAGGTCGAAGTGGCGGAGCAATCCGGCGCGGCCGGCGGGAAGCGGCCCGAGTGTTTCGGGATCGACCACGCAGGTGCGCACCCACGGCGGCGGCACCTTGCGCCGGTCCCGCACGGCGCGACCCTGCACTCGAGCCCGCAGCACAGTGTCATAGAACTGCGAGCACATCTCGGTCATGCCGTACTCGTTCACGCAGTCCTCGGGGGCGAGCCCCAGCAGCGAGGCGTACAGCGAGAGCATCTCCGCCGGGGCCACTTGCCGCGCCTGACCTTTGAAGCCGCCGGTGTCCATGAGCCGCGAGCCCGGCGGCAGACGGTAGTGCTGCCCGCGCTCGCGCAGCGCATCGGCCCAATGGGCGAAGGCCAGCACCGTTCCCACCAGGCACACCGGCCGGCCCTCTTGCTCGGCCCCGCGCAACGCCGCATCTAGCACATCATGCTGTATCCCGGACGCCGCCGCCGCGAAGTACCCGCTCCCCATCGCGCCGAACCGCTCGATCACGACCTGCACCATGTGGGACAGCGAAGAATCCGGCAGCTCGACGGGTGGTGGGACGAGCGAGAGGAACACGAGCTCGGCGCCGTCTGGCAACACGTACGCCTCGAAGCCGGCCAGCAGGGCGCCGTGGTACACGGAAAGATCCGGAATGAAGTGACGTCCGCGCCGTTCCGGGCCCCGCGTCGTCCCACTGGTGCGAAACACGGCTTGGGCGGCATCGGCGCGGCCACTGACCAGCTCGACCTCCTTGAAGGCCGCGCTGGGCACAGCAGGAATCTCACTCCAGTGCCCCACGTTTTCGGGAGTCCGGCCACGGCGCCGGCAGTAGGCCGCATAGGGCGCGTTCGTGCAGAACTGGAGCTCGAAAACGCGGCGGGCGAGATCGTCAAACGCAGCATCAGCGAAAGGCTGGTCGACACCGCGCTGGAAGCGGCGCAGCAGCTCGTCGCGCAGCACCCTGACTTGCGGCTCGGCCATCGCTCCCGCGCCGGCGGATGGGAACGTCCCCCTCAGCGTCCCGCCAGTGCCCCAGCCGGGTCGAAGAACTCCTCGACGGCCAGCGCGAAGCTGGCGCCCGCCACGCCGTACCGACCGGCGACCGGCGAGAGGGGAGCGAGCACTCTCTCGGCCATGCCCCGATAGCTGCGCTCGCCCGTGGCGAGCGCCAGATGGATCAGCATGCGGGCAGCGGTGGCGTTCACGTCGAAGGGACAGTCCCGGTAGCGGAGCGCGCCCACATCATCGCTGCTGCGCGTGTGGTCGAGGAACCCGCCCTCATCGGCCCAGAGGGCTGCTGCCATGCCGCCGGCAAGGCGGCGCGCCTGGTCGATGAACCGGCGGTCGCCGGCCGCCTGCGCCACCTGCATACAGGCGCGGGCCGCCTCGACCAGGTCCACGAGCAGCCCGGGCATGGCCGGCGGGCTGCCCGGCTCCTGGAAGTGGTGGAGCAGGTCGCCCGGCGCAGCCATGCGCGCCAGCAAGACCTCGAGTGCGGAAGCGGCGCGCTCGATCCACGCCTCACGACCCAGGCGCGCGCCCGCATCGGCCAGAGCGCCGATCCAGTGCGCAGCCCAATTCGTGTACGTGCTGGGATCCACGTAAGGCGCAGGCCGCCCGGCGCGCTCCCCGGCCGACAGGCGAAAATACTCCTCGTCCGCCGCCTGGCTGCCACCCCAAAGCCCGTGCGGCTGGCCCAGCGTACGCTCGACCCATTCCCCGGTGCGCTCCGCGACGCCGGCCCAGTCGCTGCGCCGAAGCAACTGCGCGCCCAGTGAATAGGCCCGCAGCATCCCTGCATTGACATCCAGCAACTTCTCGAAGCGCGGTTCGCCCCAGTCCGCTGCCAGCGCATAGCGGAAGAACCCACCCGCTGCATGGTCCCACAGTTGGCCGGCGATCATGCCATCGAGGGTGCGGCTGGCAACCTCGATCCACTCCTGGTTGCCCGCACGTATGCCCCGGACGAGCAGCAGCTCGATGGTGTGCGGCTGCGGAAATTTCGGCTCCGTGCCGAACCCGCCATGGCGCGCGTCGAAGGCGTCCAGGGCCGCAGTCAGCACGTCGTCAGCCGCCTCGCGGCGCACCAGGCCCACCGCCGGCCGCCGCGAGCGTGCCGCCGCCAGCGCCTTGCGCCGCCGCTCGATCTCGAGCTGCAGCTCGTCGCGCTGCCCGCGCCAGGCCGCCAGCACCCCCTCGGCTACCGAGCGGAACGCCTCCGGCGCCACATAGTTCCCCGCCCACAACACCTCGCCGGTCGGCGTCAGGAACGCGTTCGTCGGCCAGCCACCGGCGCTGTAGCGGTCCCGGACGTGCGGATAGCGGTCCGCGTCCACGCGCAGCGCCAGGAACTGCTCATTCAGGAGGCGGATGATGGCGGCATCCGAATAGGTCGTCTCGTCCATGAGCTGGCAGGCGCGGCACCACACGGCGCTCAGATTCAGCAGCACCGGCTTGTCCTGCTGCGCCGCCTCTTCGAGGGCGGCCCGGCCCCAGTTCTGCCAGTGCACCTGGTGAGCGCGGTTCGGCCGCGGCGAGAAGCGGAACGTTTCCGTCATGCGCTCGCTTACCCCACCGCAAACCATTCGCTCCTCGCCTCGTAGCGCCGCGCGGGCAGCCCCAGCACGCGGATCAGCACGCGCTTCAGCCCCTGACTCACGGCGCCCGGCACGGACCGCTCGCCGCGCACGGCCGGACGCAGCTCGCCCTTCAGCCAGTGCTGCAGTTCCTCGAGATCCGAGAGGGACAGCGTCTCGACCTCGAGGCTGGCGGTATAGTAATGCCGGCCGGAGCGCGACGGCCGCAGGTCAAGCGGCTGCGGCGCCTCCAGCGTGGAGCGGGCGTCGTCGTAGCTGGAGAAGTAGTAGCTGGCCGAGGGGCTGGCCCGGGTCCTCACCATGAACCGGCCGTCCAGCGGCTCGTAGAGCACGATTGCCGTCCAGCTCTCGGTGCCCGCGAGCTGATCGAAGAAGCCGTCCCGCCACAGCTCGACCCGGAAGCGCAGCCGGAGCGGCAAACCGGAGGTCACGGCCTGCGCCAGATCGCGGTCCTCGAGCACGGCGCGGCCCACGCGCAGCACCGCGCGATGCCCTGCGCCCGGATCGCTCACCACTTCCAGCGCGGGCGCCTGCAGCGGCGGTAGGAATGCCGGCGTCGTGGCAGCGCCATCGGCACCGGCCAGTGCGAAGGCGAGCAGCAGACTACCCGGCACGTTCAGAACCGCGGACCGAGTCGGACGAAGAAGTTCAGCCCCTGGCCGCTGCCGGCAAGGGGGATCGCCCAGTAGAACCCCAGCCGCCCCAGCCGCAACCCGAGCCCCGCATCGGCGGCGAAGTCGCTCGGCCCGGCACCCCGTCCACTACGCGCCTCCGGTTCCGTCCAGGCACGCCCCGCATCAAAGAAGAGCACCCAGCCGAAGGTGTCGCCCAGGTCCAGCTCGTGGCCCAGGCGCAGCGGGCCTAGCCTGCGGGGCATGGGCAGCGTCGCCTGGTACTCGAGCTGCACCAGCGCCAGGCGGTCGCAGCCGTAGAAGGGGTAGAATTCCTCATCGCCGGCACTGGCCGAACGGCGGCGCGCGCCGCAATCGAAGGAGAGGAGCGCATAGGCAGGCAGCGAGCCTTCTCCGCCCAGCGCGTGCTGCCGTTGCGGCGGCAGCGCTTTGCCGTCCAGCGAGCCGGCCAGCAGCGCTCGCACTCCCAGCTTCGAGCGCGGCCCCATGCGCGCATAGCGCCGCAGGTCGAGCAGCCCGTCCAGAAAATGGTCGTTCGCCGGCCGGTCCTCGAAGATCGGCTCCCCCGTGGCCGGGTCCGGCCCTAGTTCTTGCCGGAGTGAGCCGCCCAAGCCGCGCTCCAGCCTGGCGCGCACGTACCACCCCGCGGATGGGTCCGCCCCCTGGTTCCGCGTGTCGTACGCCAGCCGTGCAGCCAAGCTGCGCAGCCGCCCCTCCGCCACTGCCGGCTGCGGCCGCCACTCCTCGTCATTGTCCACCAGCGCCCAGGGCCCGCGGGCCGCCAGCATCTCGTGACGCTCCTCGGCGTATTCCAGCGAGGCGTCGTAGGAGCGGCCGCGCGGGGCGAGCCGCAGGTAGGCGCTCCAGCCGACGCGCTGGTAATGGTCGCGGTAGTCGCGGTGCAGCAGGAAGGTGGCCAGCGAGTTCTCCCGGTCGCTCAATCCCCAATCTTCGATGGGCAGGGTCTCCGAATGCAGGATCAGCCCCAGCCGCGCGGCGCGGCGGCCGCCCAGGAACTGCTCGCCGCGCAGGGTATAGCCGAGCTCGTCCGAGTCCAGCCGCAGCCCGGCCACCGTGCGGTAGATGAGCAGCGCCTCGAGCCGCGTCGGATTCGAGCCGCCCAGCGTGAGGCGGGGACCGAAGGTCACCGGCAAACCCTCGACGCGGTTGTAGCCGCGGCGAGCGATCACAGTGAAATCCGTGCGGCCGAACGTGAAGTCGCGGCCCGCGGAGATCCCGGGCTCACCCGGCCGCGGGTCCTGGGCGACGATGCTGCCGTCCTGCAGCCGGAAGCGGAGCGGCTCGCCGAAAATGGAGACCGTGCCGCCGACGGCCGCGTTCTCCAGGCCCCTGGCACCGCCGCCCACTACCAGCAGGTCGCCCGTGATTTCGGCGCCGGATTCGAGCTGCACGTTGCCATTGATGACTACCACGCGGCCCCGCACTCGACCGCCCAACACGAACGGCCCGCCCAACACGGCAACGTCGCCCAACACCTCGCTGCCCGGCGCCAGCCGGGAGGCGCCCGCCAGCCGGATGGTGGCCGGGCGGTTGTAGAACTCGACGATCTCGAAGGCGATCTCGGCCGAGAGTTCCGGCTCAGCGGCCGCCTTCTCCTGCGCGGCCGCCGGCAGGGCCGCGCCCATCAGGGCCGCGGCCGCCAGCCGGAGTGTTCGACCCGGCGGGCGGTGGGAGAGTAGTGACCTGGTCATGGTGTGATCCCTAGCCGCTTCATGCGGCGGTACAGGTTGGGCCGGTCCGTCTTCAGCCGGCGGGCCGCCTCGGCCACGCGGCCGCCGGCCGCGTCCATGGCCTCGAGGATGAGCTGCCGCTCGAAGGCGTCCAGCCGCGAGTGCAGTGGCTGGGCGCCATCGCCGGCGGGCACGGCATCGCCCCGGCTGCTGCTGGCGCCGGCCGTGGCCGCGCCTGGCAAGGCGGCCGCCATCGCCTCGGCGCCGACCCTGCCCGCCGGGAACAGGATGGCAAGCCGCTCGCAGAGGTTGGCGAGCTCCCGGACATTTCCCGGCCAGTGGTAGGCCCGGAGCTGCTGCAGCGCGCCCTCTTCGAGCGTTGGCAGCGTGAGCCCGTGCCGCAGTTGCAGTCGCTGGCGGAAATGCGCGACCAGCTCTGCAAGGTCCTCGAGGTGCTCGCGCAGCGGAGGCAGCGCTATGGGGAAGACGTGCAGCCGGTAGAAGAGGTCCTCGCGGAAGCGGCCGGCCTCCATTTCGGCCTTGAGCTCGCGATTGGTCGCGGCAATCACCCGCACGTCCACCGGGATCGCCTCGCTGCCGCCCACCCGCTCGATCGTCCCCAGCTCGACGACGCGCAGCAGCTTGGCTTGCGCCTCGCGTCCGAGGTCGGCGATCTCGTCCAGGAAGAGCGTGCCGCTGTCCGCGATCTCGAAGCGGCCGCGGCGGCGTTCGGTTGCACCGGTGAAGGCGCCGCGCTCGTGGCCGAACATCTCCGACTCGACCAGTTCGTGGGGTACGGCCGCGCTGTTCACGCGCACGAACGGCCCGGCGGCACGGCGCGAGAGGGCGTGCACGGCTGCGGCCGCCAGCTCCTTCCCCGTCCCGCTCTCGCCCGTCAGCAGCACCCGCGCATCCGTCGGCGCGACCTGCGCGATCAGCTCCCGGGTGCGGCGCATGGCCGGGCTCGAGCCGACCAGCTCGCCGCCTGCGCCCAGGTCTGCGGCCAGGGTTCGGCTGAGATCCCGGGCGCGGCGCAGCTCGAGCGCGCTCCTAACCGTGAGCAGCACGGCTTCGGGGGTCAGCGGCTTCTCGAGGAAATGGAACGCGCCCAGCTTGGTCGCCTGCACGGCATCGCCGAGGGTGGCTCGCCCGCTCATCATGATCACGGGCAGCTCGGGGCACTCCTGCCGCAGCTGCCGCAGCACGCGCATCCCGTCCGGGTCGGGCATGGCCAGGTCGAGCAGTACGACGTCCGGTTCCTGCGCCGCCACGGCCGCGAGCGCCGCCGCGCCGTCCCCCGCCTGCTCCGCGCGGTACCCCTCGGACTCGAGAAGCCTGAGCAGCATGCGCCGGATGTTCGGCTCGTCATCCACGACCAGGACGGCGGGCATGGGCCAGCCCTCAGCGCTGGACGATCAGTCGGGCCAGAACGGAGCCGCGTTCGCCGGAGAGCAGCCGGGCGGTCTGGCAACGCACGCGCAACTGCGGGCCGTAGAAGAGGCGCATGCCCGCTCGGCTCGCCGCCGCCCGCTCCTGTTCCCCCGCGCAGGCCGCTACATCCTCGAAGGGCGGCCGCAGCAGCGCGGCTACGCTGTCGCCGGCAGCGGGGTCGGCTAGCTGCACGGCCAGCACCACGGCCGCCTCGTTCATGACGTCCGTCGCCACGTAGGAAAGCAGAGCCCGCATAGCCGCCCGCACGTCCGCGGCCGAATCCACGCGCACCGCGAGCAGGTCCAGGAAACGGCTCTTGTCCACGCGGTAGAGGGCGTCGTGCACCGCCAGCCGCCGCTCGGGCGCAACCGTGAGCCATATGGTAGTATCGCCCACCGGCGTCCCCGCCAGGAAGGCCAGGGAGACGGACCCCGCGGCACCCGGCCCACTCAGCTCGAGTCCCACCTGATCCGCGACCTGCGCGAACCAGGTGCTGTCTGCCGTGGCCGCGAGCAGCACGAGCCGCGCCTCCGCGGCCCGGATCTGCCCGGCCACAGCGCTGGCTGGTGCACCCTTCCCCGCGTCCAGCGCCAGTGTCGCGTACTCGACGGGGCCCGGGCCGCCCAGCCGCACGGCACAGCCCAGCAGCAGGAGCGCCGGCAGGAACCGGGAGAGATGGCGAACGTTCATCGATCCTCGCGCGGAATGTGGAGAAGTAGCAGGAGCGGCCGGTGGTCCGAAGCCGCACTGGCCACTACGCTGGCCTCGCGGCAGCCGGCGCCGCGGTAGAACAGGTAATCGATCCTGCGCTCCGGCACGCTCGCCGGATAGGTGGCCCCCCCGCCCCCACCGCCGCGCCCGCACTCGACCCAGCCGTCCACCAGCGCCAGCTCCAGTGCGGCCACTTCGTCCGTGCCAGGATGCGTGTTCAGGTCGCCGCCGACCACCACGGGGGCTGCCCCGGCTACGCCCCGCCGGACGTGCGCAAGCAATCCCACCAGCTCCTGCCGCCGGTAGGTGCCCGCCTGCAGCGGATCCAGGTGCGTGTTGATCACGTCCAGCAAGCCGCCCGGCGTTGCGATACGGACGTGGAGCGCCGCCCTGGGCTCGACGGCTCCACCCGCCCGGGGCTGCGGCGGCTCGACGGCCAGCGGCACAACGCTGTCCCAAGCGACGGGCCAACGCGAGAGCAACGCGATCCCGTACTCGCCGCCCTGATAGTCGAGGGTACGGCCGAAGACCCCGTGCAGCCCCGTAAGCCGCTCAAGTTCCGCCAGTTGGTCCACGTCCTGGGAGCGTGCCGTCCGCCGGTCGACCTCCTGCAGCAACACGATGTCCGCCGCCACGGAATCCAGCACCGCGGCCACGCGTTCCAGGTTCGGCGCACCGCCGGCGTCTTTCCCCGCGTGAATGTTGTACGTGACGACGCGGATGGGGATGGCATGGTCGAGCGCTCTTGATCCCGTTACCGATCCTGATCCCGTGCCCGCCGGACCCAGCGCGCCCGAGCACGCCAGCGCAAGCGCAGCGAAGCCCAGGGCGAAGCGTCCGCTTCCATCACGCGCCATGCAGCCAGAAGCGACAGTGCGCGGGGAGGGCGCTGAGGGCCAGGGGCTCATACGCCCGCCGGCGTCAGCCCCGCTGCCGCCGGCAGCCGGAGCACGAATTCGGCGCCCCCGCCCGTACGGTTGCGCGCCTCGATCCCGCCGCCGTGCGCGGCCACAGTCTTGCGTACCAGCGCGAGACCGAGCCCGGTCCCGCGCGACTTGGTGGTGAAGTCGGGCTCGAAGATGCGCTCCCCTGCCCCATCCGGCAGTCCGGGACCCGTGTCGCCGATCACGATCTCGATCCACACCTCCTCCTGACCCTGCCCTCCAGGCGGCAGCACGGAGACACGAACCTCGATTTCCCGGCGCTCCCTGCCGGCTACCGCTTCCACGGCATTGCGCAGCAGGTTGCGCATCGTCCGTACGAGCGCCTCGTAATGGCCCTCGACGAGCGGCAGCTCGGGCGGCGAGTGGAGCGCCGCTGCGACGCCGGGCGGCACATCGCTGGCCAGCAGTGAACCGAGCAGCTCCTTCAGGTCCACGGCGCTGCGCGGACCGGCCGGCGGCCGGCCCAGCTCGGCGAACTCGCGTGCCAGCTCCTCGAGCCGCGCGCTCTCTTCCTGGATGACCGTGATCGGCTCGCGTAGCTCGGCCACAGCCGGAGCCGCGCGGCTCAGCCGGTGCGCGGCCAGATGCAAGGGCGTGAGCGGGTTCTTCATCTCGTGGGCCACGCGCCTTGCCATTTCGCCCCAGACGCGCAGGCGCTCCGCCTCGAGGGCGCGGCGCCGTGCCGCTGCCAGCTCCGCCGCAGTCCGGCGCAATGCCTCGCGCAGCACGCGTACTTCCCGCACCTCGCGGCGCTCGTGCGGCCCTGCCGCC
Source organism: Gemmatimonadota bacterium (assembly GCA_016209965.1). Taxonomy (NCBI): domain Bacteria; kingdom Pseudomonadati; phylum Gemmatimonadota; species Gemmatimonadota bacterium. The sequence goes on from JACQVE010000055.1 coordinate 11,889, forward strand.
GGCAGCGCTTCCTCTCGGGACAGCCGCTCCGCCCAATCGACCAGTTCGGCGATCGGCTGAGCCAGCTCCTGGGCAAGCCGTCGGCTGACCGCCAGGGCAGCCAGCGCGAGCACCACGGCGAGCCCCACCGCCAGCAGCGGCAGGATGGCGGTCAGACGCTGACCCAGAAAGGACCAGCGCCGGGCAAGCAGCAGTGAGGAGGAAAGCTCTTCCCGGTGGCGCGCCAGCGCTGTGGCCAGCTCCGGATCCGGCCGGATGGAATCCGCAGCCTGGAATACCGCTCGGCCGGTCTCCGCCACGTACCCCCAGGGACCGAGCGTGCCCACCCATTCCAGGGAGCGGGTCCAGGACCAGGTAGCCAGGCCGAGTACGCCCAATGCCGGCACGAGGGCGAGCAGGAACAGCCAGCCGAACAGGCGGCGCTCGAGGCTCCGGCGGGGCAGCATGGACGGCGCTCCGCGGCTGCGTTCCCTTGACATGTCCGCGCCGCCGTGTTTACCTTGCACAACGCGGCACTACCAACCGGCTCTTTTCCGCGCGCCCGCGCGAACGAGAGCGCCGACCCGACACAGGTCGGCCACGTCGTAGTCCCAACCGGGCATGCTTTTTCTCAGCTCGACAACGCTCCTGCGGCGCAGCTCCATCCACCGTGCGCTCCTGGACGCCACCCGCTCCGCCGGCGCGTGTGCCCGCTCGCCGCAGGCATACCGGATGCATACCAGGCGATCGGAGGCAGGCAAGCTCTCCGTCGCAAGGTAGACGCAGGAGGGTCCCCCGAGCAAGACGGGCCCTGCGTCGGGCCATTGCGCTGCAGGCCCAGGGAGGCAAGCCATGATCCTGCCGAACGTGCGCGAGTCGTTCGGCCGTGCGGAAGCTCAATTCGTACTCGACCTGCTCGCCCGCGGAGACGAGAAGGTGTGGGAGCGCGAAGAGGAGCGCCTGCGCGAGGAAGGCTTCGACGCCCTGCTGGACGATCCGCGCTCGTACAACGCGCTCATGGCGGCGGCCGGCGTGAGCGTCTCGTCTGCGCCGCTCGTCTTTTACATGCTGGTGCGCCACGCGCTCCTCGAAGGCGGCATGGGTGATCGTTCACTGGCCGACTACCTCGCCGCTCTGCTGCTCAACTTCGGCGAGCGCGGCCGCGCCCACAGAATCGAGGAGGCCGATCACGAAAGCTTCCACTACCTGGTGGAAATTGTGGAAGCGATCGAATCGGCACGCGGCCGGCGCGCGTTCTTGCTGCATGCGCATCTGGGCAACTTTGCCCTCTGGCTCAGCGGTCTCTTCCCCGACGCCATTACGGCGCGGGTGCAGCGCAGAGGCGCGCCCGGCCTCGAGTATTATGAAGAGCTCGGCGCCACCGGCTTCCGTCTGGCGGCGGATTGCACGCATGCCGGAAGCTTCGGCTTGGACCGGGTTTACAAGCGCTGCGCAGAGAGTTTCCAGGACCTGCGGATCTCGCTCAACCGCATCGCGGACCGGTACCTGTTCCCGAACCGGGGCGACCCGATCGAGCGACTGCTGCGCCAGGTTGCGGACCGGTTCCGGCCGCCTGCGCAGCAGAATTGAGGGAGCCGTAC
>JACQVE010000056.1 GCA_016209965.1 Gemmatimonadota bacterium
CCGGATCGCGGCACAAGCTGTGTCCCCAAGACTGGGCGGGCTGCGCATGCTCACTCAGCCTTCAGGCTCATGCCGACCCAGGCCGCGACGAATGATAACATGGGCCGGCTCCGCACGGCAGGGCGCCCCCGCGCACCTGCACAACTTGATTGCCTCTCGATCAGATCTCATCTTTTGACTGCTGGCTTCGCGGCCGATGTTTGGATCCTTGGGGAATTGGAGTGAGGCGTACGCAGAATTCGCTCGTTGCACGCAAGCCGGGCCGGGACCCCCACAAGGACCTCGAGCTCATGAACCGTACCCGCTAAGCCAACCTGGTGCTGGAAACGTCATAGGAAGAGCGGGCCGAGAGCTTGCTGCGCCACCTCGCCGACCAGCTCCGCCTCCCACTCTTCGTCTGGACACCCACCAAAGGCTTGCGGCGCGACGGCACTCCCGGAGCCGTCTACCGCACCCTCGAGGCGGAGAAGGTGCTGACCAAAGCCATGATCGAGGACAGCCGCCTGTCGGCGGACGACATCGGCCGCGTCATCGAGGCCAAGAAGCAGATCATCGAGCGCGAGGGGCTGCTCGAGTACTACCCCCTCGAGCAGGAGGTCCACGAGATTGCCGATTTGCAGGCGCTCAAGGATTGGCTGGGCAAGCGGCGCGCCTTCATCACCGAGCCGGAACGGGCCGCCGAGTACGGCCTTTCCTTCCCCAAGGGCATCCTGCTCGTGGGCGTGCCCGGCTGCGGCAAGAGCCTCTGCGCCCGCGCTGTGGCCATGGAATGGGGACTGCCGCTGCTGCGGCTGGATCCCGGCAACCTCTACAACAAGTACCTGGGCGAGAGTGAAAAGAACTTCCAGCGCGCCATCCGCGCGGCCGAGCGCATGGCGCCCGTGATCCTGTGGATTGACGAGCTGGAGAAGGCGTTCGCTGCCGCCGGCGACAGCGCCGATGGCGGGGTCTCGACCCGCATCCTGGGCAGCTTCCTCACCTGGCTGCAAGACCGGAAGGGTGACGTGTTCGTGGTCGCTACTGCCAATGACGTGTCACGCCTGCCGCCCGAGTTCATCCGCAAGGGACGCTTCGACGAGATCTTCTTCCTGGACCTGCCCACGCCAGAGGTGCGCGCCGCGCTGTTCCGCATCCACCTCGCCAGGCGCGGCCAGGACCCGCAGCGCTTCGACCTTGGCACGCTCGTCAACGCAGCCGGCGGGTTCAGCGGCGCGGAGATCGAGCAGGCCATCGTCTCCGGGTTGTATACCGCCTTCGCCGGCGGCACCCAGCTCTCGACGGCCGCACTGCTGGACGAGATCTCGCGCACGCGCCCGCTGGCCCGGACCATGGCCGAGCGTATTCAGGCGCTGCGCCACTGGGCCCGCGACCGCACGGTCAGCGCGCAGTGAGACACAGCCGATGCCGCGTCCCGTCCCGACGCATCAAGCAGGGAACGGTCTGGGCTGTGCTAAGCTGATTCTCGGGAACGCCGAGCCTTGGCGAAGGCTGGGGAGCGTTCTTGGATGCGACGCATTGCCGCAGGGTCGTAGACCTTCTCCCCGCACGCAGGGCACGCGAAGTAGCGAAGGTCAGGGACGGAATACGGCTTCCCGCCGAAGCTGCCCTGCCACCTGCCGCGAACCGCCTTGATGGCTGGACTCCCGCAGGAGGGGCACACCTTGATGTTGAAGTCTCGATTCGCCACGGATCACAGAGCCTTTTTTGAGGAGACCACGAAGTAGAACGTTTCCTCAGGTGGTTGAGGGACGAGCTTCCCCTTCGAATAAATCATAATGCCCTCCAGGTTGGTGGCCTGGATGACGTACAGGTACTCGACAGGCCGGCCGCGCCCTGGGCTACGTGAGCGAAGCCGCTTGTAGATGGCAACAGCGTTCATGATGGATTCGGCGACGTCGAGCTCGGTGAGGCCGTCCGCCTCCATCTCGACACGGGCCTTCTCGCTGAAGGCGTAGTGACCGGCGAGAACGGCTCGCTTGATCCGAACAAGGGCATCCGACACCGCTACACGTTTACACCTTTTCTTGCTGGGAGTTCACGATGGCCAATGAGCGCAGGCCGCGTTGCCGGCATTGGGCCCCGGTGAAGGGCAGCACCACCCGGTTCTTCAGGGCCTCAGTTACCCCGCCGGTCGCTTCCCCGATCAGGCCGGGAATAACATTGGTCTGCTGGAAATCGGCGTGATCGGCGTACAGGATCACCGGCTTGCGCCGGAACTCGTGCTGGAACACGCGCGAAAGCCGGTCGTACCAGCGTTCGGCCATGCGGGCGGCGTCGCCCACCGCCGTGGCCTCTTCCGGGTAGAAGTGGATGTCGAAGTGGTCGGCGTGCAGCACTCTCCAGTCGAAATCCTGGTACTGCACCTTGTTGCGCCCGAAGTACTGGGCGCCGGCCGCACCAGGGTAGGACAACAGCAGCGCAAGCTGCAGGAGCAGTAGTGCTGACGCGCGGCGCCGCGACCTGGAGCTGTCCCGAATGGTACCCATTTCCTTCGCCTCCCCACCGCCCGCCGCAACCCGGACCTCGAGCCCTGGCGCGGCCCGCCGGCTCGCCGGCCGAAGGGCATGGCTCGGCAACGTGCAATCGGTGTACCACGGAACCACCTGGTGGCTCGCTACTGTGCTTGTGAAGAACCGCCAGTCGCTTGATGGAGCAGCGTTTCTGCGTCATCTTGCAAACGGCGACCCGATTTCCCTGGCCCACGGAGTGAACGATGCCGTTGTACGAGTATTCGTGCCGCACCTGCGGCACGGCCTTCGAGCGCCGGCTGAAGTACGAGGAGCGGCTGGCGCCGCAGACGTGCCCCGCCTGCGGCAACAGCGAGACGGTGCTGCGACTCTCGACACCCGCGCTGGTTGGCTCGGCTGCGGAGGCGACGGGCGTCTGCCCGACCAGCGGAAACCCGTGCGGCTGCGCGCACGCAGTCCACAACTGAGGCGAGCGGCGCAAACCATCCGATCGCATGACGCGGTGATCGCATGACGCATCGAAGCGCGGGCGTTAGCCTGGCCGCTCCGCTCCCGCCGCTGTGCGTGGACCTGGACGGCACGCTGGTGGCGACCGACCTGTTCTGGGAGGCGCTGGTGGCGTTCCTGCGCCAGCGTCCGGCGAGCGCCTGGCGAGTCCCGCTCTGGCTGCTGCGCGGGCGGGCGTTCCTCAAGCAGGAGCTGACTCGGCGCGTGCCCTTCGAGCCGGCGGACTTGCCCTACCGCGAGGAGGTGCTCGGCTTCCTGCGCGAGCAGCGCGCGGCCGGCCGGGAGCTGATCCTGGCCACGGCAGCGGACCGCGCGGCTGCCGAGCGGGTGGCGGCGCACCTCGGGCTGTTCTCGGGCGTTCTCGCCAGTGACGGCCAGACCAATCTGATCGGGCCCCGCAAGCTGGAAGCGCTCGAGCGCCTGCTCGGTGAGCGGGGCTTCGACTACGTTGGCGACGCCGCCGCCGACCTGCCGGTCTGGCGCGCGGCACGCGAGCCCGTGCTGGTAGCGCCCTCCTGGCGGGTACGCCGGCTGATGCGCCGCGAAGCGCCGGGCGCGCGCCTGCTCTCCCCCCGAGCCGGCGGCGCCGCCGCGCTGTTCCGCGCCCTGCGGCCGCACCAGTGGGTGAAGAACTTCCTGCTCTTCGTGCCCCTGCTGCTGGCGCACCAGCTCGGCGAGCCGGACATGCTGCTGCGCGTCGGCCTGGCCTTTCTCGCCTTCAGCTTGTGCGCGTCCGGCGCCTACGTCACCAATGACCTGCTGGACCTGCAGCATGACCGCCGGCATCCGCGCAAGCGGCGGCGCCCCTTCGCCGCGGGGCTCCTCTCCATTCCCACCGGGCTGCTGACGGGCCCCCTGCTGGTCGCAGCCGGCTTCGCCGTGGCCGCCCTGATCAGCCGGCCGAGCTTCCTGGCCGCGCTCGGCGTGTACCTTGTCCTGACCTCGGCCTACTCGCTGTGGCTGCGCCAGGTGCTGATCCTGGACGTGCTGGTGCTCGCCGGGCTCTATACTATCCGCCTACTGGCCGGCGGCATGGCCGCCGCCGTCCCGGTCTCGCCCTGGACCCTCGCCTTCGCCGTGTTCCTGTTCTTCAGCCTGGCCTTCGTCAAGCGCTACTCCGAGCTGCGTGCGCTGCGCGCGACCGAGCAGGCGCGAGCCAACGGCCGGGATTACGGCATCGACGACCTGCCGCTCCTGGCCAGCATCGGGCCGGCGAGCGGCTACCTGGCCGTACTGGTGCTCGCCCTCTACATCAACAGCAACGAGGTCGGCGCGCTGTACCGGCACCCGCAGGTTCTCTGGCTCGTCGGACCCTGCCTGCTCTACTGGATCACCCGCCTCTGGTTCCTTGCCCACCGGGGCGAACTGCCCGATGACCCGGTGGTCTTCGCGCTCGAAGACCGCGTCAGCTACGTGATCGGCGGCATTGTCTCCGTCCTGGTGCTGCTGGCCACGTGAGCACGAGAAGGTACGAATCCTGGGGACGCTACCCGCGGGCCAGGCCAGCCGCCGTGGCGCGCGTTGTCTGGCGCAGCGAGCCGCCCCCGCTGGACGCCTGGCCGCAGCCTGTCCTGCCCTTCGGGCAGGGGCGAAGCTACGGCGATAGTTGCCTCAACGAGCAGGGCGTACTCCTCGATACCTCGCTGCTGGACCGCTTCATCTCCTTCGACGAGACGGCCGGGATCCTGCGCTGCGAGGCGGGCGTCACACTTGCCGCGATCCTCGAGCTGGTGGTCCCGCGCGCCTGGTTCCTGCCCGTGACGCCGGGCACCAAGTTCGTGTCCGTGGGTGGCGCCATCGCTCACGACGTGCACGGCAAGAACCACCACCGGGCGGGAACTCTGAGCCGGTACGTCCAGCAGTTCGAGCTGCTGCGTTCCGACGGCACCCGCCTGGTCTGCTCGCCCACGCTCAACGCGGATCTCTATCGGGCTACCATCGGCGGGCTCGGACTGACCGGCCTGATCCTGTGGGCCGAGATCCGGCTGCGGCCGATCCCCGGGCCGCTCATTGCCGTGGAGCGCATCCGTTTCGGCGGACTCGACGAGTTCTTCGAGCTGGCCGACGCATCTGACCGGGAGTGGGAGTACACGGTGGCCTGGGTCGACTGCCTGGCAGCCGGCAACAAGCTGGGCCGCGGCATCTTCATCCGCGGCGACCACGCTGTGCACGCGCCGGCCGGCTCGACCGCCCGCCACATGCCTCGCCTGCGCGTGCCCTTCGACTTACCCCGCGCGGCGCTCAGCCGCTGGCCCATGCGCGCCTTCAATGCCGCCTACTACCGGGCGCAGTGGCGCCGGAGCGTGCGCAAAACGGTGCACTACGACCCGTTCTTTTTCCCCCTGGACGCCGTCCTGGACTGGAACCGGATCTACGGGCGGGACGGGTTCCTGCAGCACCAATGCGTGGTGCCGCGCGACCGCGAGGATGCCATCAACGAGATCCTTCGAGCTACCGCCCGCTTCGGCCATGCTTCCTTCCTGGCCGTGCTCAAGCTGTTCGGCGACGCGTCTTCCCCGGGCATGCTCTCCTTCCCGCGACCCGGGATCACGCTGACGCTCGATTTCCCGTTCCGGGGCCCGCGTACGCTGGAACTGCTGGAGCGGCTGGACGCCATTGTGCGCCAGGCGGGCGGCGCCGTCTACCCCGCCAAGGACGCCCGCATGTCGCGCGAGAGCTTCCAGCAGTTTTTCCCGAACTGGCAGGACTTCGCCAGGTACATCGACCCCCGCTTTTCCTCCAGCTTCTGGAGGCGAGTGGTGGGAGGCGAGGCACAAGGCGCGGCGTGAAGAGGAGTCTGGTGATCGGGTTCAAGCCGGCACGGGCAGGGCACGGAGCGCAAGGCGCAGCTTGAAGACGATTCTGGTAATCGGAGCGACGTCGCGCATCGCCCACGAAGTCGCACGCGGCTTCGCCGCCTCCGGCGCCGAGCTTTTCCTGGTCGGGCGCGGCGCCGAAAAGCTCGAGGCCGTGGCCGGCGACCTGCGCGTGCGCGGCGCCGCGCGCGTCACCACCTTCCTGCTGGATGTGAACGACCTGCGCCGCCACCAGGAGATGCTCGCGGCCGCGCACGCCGCGCTGGGAACGGTCGACCTGGCGCTCATCGCCCACGGCACCCTGCCCGACCAGCGGCGGTGCGAGCAGAGCGTGCCCGAAACCCTCTCCCAGTTCGCCACCAACGCGACCAGCGTGATGGCCCTGCTCACGCTGCTCGCCAGCCATTTCGAGCAGCAGCGGCGCGGGTCGATCGCGGTCATCACCTCCGTGGCCGGCGATCGGGGCCGCCGCAGCAACTACGTCTACGGCGCAGCCAAGGGGGCCGTGACGCTGTTCCTGCAGGGGTTGCGCAACCGCTTGTTCCGGGTGGGCGTGACTGTGACCACCATCAAGCCGGGCTTCGTGGACACGCCCATGACGGCGCACCTGCCCAAGAGCCTGCTGTTCGCCTCCGCCGACCGGGTGGGCCGGAGCATCCACCGGGCCATCCTCAGGCGGAAGGATGTGGCCTACGTACCCTGGTTCTGGCGCTGGATGATGCTGGCGGTGAGACTGGTGCCCGAGCGGGTGTTCAAGAGGCTCGAACTGTGAGCGCCGAGCGCGCCGCCCGGCGCCCGGGACCACGGCCGACCGCGGCGCTGCTCGCCCTGGCCGTGGCCGCACTGGCCTGCGCCGTCTACCTCAATTCGCTGGCCAACGGCTTCGCCATGGACGACGTCGCCGTCATCCAGCGGAACGATCGCCTGCACAGCGCTGGCCGGCTCCTCGAGGTCCTCACCACGCCCTACTGGCCAGCCAAAGAACCCATCGCATCGCCCTACCGGCCGGTGACCAGCCTCAGCTTCGCCCTCAACTGGGCCGCCGGCCGCGGCCATCCCGGCGCCTTCCATGCCGTGAACGTGCTGCTGCATGCCGCCGTCGCGGCCTTGCTGCTGCTCCTGCTGCTGCGCCTGGGGCTGCCGGCCGCGGCCGCGACGCTGGGCGCGGCCGTCTTTGCCCTGCACCCGGTACACACCGAGGCGGTGGCCAACATCGTCGGCCGCGCCGAGCTACTGGTCGCCTGCTTCGTACTAATCGCGGCGCTGGCCTACCTCCGCTCCACCGCCCGACCATGGCTCCGCATCCCCGCCATTGCACTCGCCTACGCGCTGGCGCTGGGCTCGAAGGAGAATGCCATTGTCCTGCCCGCGCTGCTCGTGCTCCTCGAACTGTTCCGGCCCGACCGCGACCGGCCGCTCCGCACTGCGCTCTGGCGTGAGCGTTGGGTCTACATCGCTCTGATCCTGGTCACCGCCGGCTTCGCCGCTGTGCGCTCCCCGGTGCTCGGCGTCTTGACCAGCGGCGACGTCGCCGCCTATATCGCCGGCCTGAGCACCAGCAGTCGCATCGCGACCGCCCTGCGCATCTGGCCCGAGTACTTGCGGCTGCTCTTCTACCCGCGCGACCTGATCGCCGACTACGGGCCCGGCGTGATTTTCCCGGTCACGAGCTGGGACCCGCGCG
>JACQVE010000057.1 GCA_016209965.1 Gemmatimonadota bacterium
CCGACTTCAGCTCCCGCTCCCACTCCGTCTCCCACTCCCTCTCCCGCTCCCCAGTTCTCGCCTCCCTCGCTGGCAGCGGGCACGGGCACCGCGGCTCCACCGCTGGGCACCCGTACGCGTACGGGTTCACCTCCTCCACGGTTCCACGGTTCCGTACGCGTACGCGTACACCTACGCGTGCCCGTGCCCGATCTTTAGCTCGTGTCAACTCGGACTGCCGGGCACTGCGGCGTAGGCTGCCCTGAGCACAGCCGAAGGGGCGCTGGGCGCGCCTACGCGGCGGCGTGTAGGGATGGGGCGCAAGCGGGAGCGCAAGTGGGAGCGGGAGAGGGAGTGGGAGACGGAGTGGGAGCGGGAGCTGAAGTCGGGGGAGCATGGTCCACCGCTCCCCCCCGATTACCCCTCCACGCCGGTGGCAGAGAGGTCGACCCAACTGCGGTCGCGGATGGGCAGGGCGCGAGAGAGGACGGAGTTATAGAGCTGTGCCCGCGCGATGGAGCACTGCGAGTAGTTGATGATGGAGTTGCCGATGGCGAGGCTCTCGCGATCCAGGTCGCCGCCGGTGTAGACCAGCGCCAGGCCGTTCAGGTGGGCGCCGGTACCCGTGGTGACGAGTTTGCCCTTGACCACGACAATGCCGTAGAAGTCGAAGCCGCCGCTGATATGGAGGTCGCCCTCGACCAGCAGGATCCCCTGCCCGTAGGAGGAGGAGGCAATGGTCAGGTTCCCCTGGGCGTAGATGAGGGGGAAGTAGGTGTGGCAGGCGTGAGTCGAGTTGAGCGGTGCGCCCCAGTTGTCGCGCACCGTGATGTCGCAGGCGCCCGTCGCATCCAGGACCGGGCTGGCGTTGGTGAGGGTCGTCGCGGGCGGATACACTTTTTCCGCCATGAGCTTGAGCTCGTCGAAGTCGACGTCGCCAAAGCCCAGGAAGTCCGGCGTCGACAACCCCGTGTCCTGGACCAGGGGCGGATTGCCGATGATCTCTGCCGCGGAACCGGACATTCGCACCAGTGTCGTGTCTTTGGCCACGATGGCCGGTTTGTCCGTAGTGGTATCGCAATCCGTCCATTCGCTGGGGTGGCTGTTGCGGCCGTCGATCCGGGCATTGCCGCTGACCAGCAGGCCGCCGTAGATCTGGAGCGCCCGATCGTCCGGGACCTGCATCATGAAGGAGCGTACCACCACCCCGACCTGCCGTGCGGCACCCGCGGCGCGCCCGCCGCGCAGCACGCTTCCCGTGGACCGGAGGAAGTAGAGGCGCTGCGAGATGCGGCGGCCCTCGACCACGTAGCTGCCGATAGGGATCCCGTTCGTCCGCACCGTGTCCGCCGCAATCACGACGGTCGTGTCGCGCCGCAACGGCTGAAAATCGATGCGCCGCCAGGTGCCGAGGACGTCGTGCAGTCCCTGCTCGGCGATGTAAAAGGCCTGGCCCGCGTCCCGGCTGCTGGCCGCCGTGCGGTCCTCCTGGGAGGCGGCAAAGAAGCCGCCGGTGATGAGCGCGCCGATGATAACGATGCCCAGGATCGCGGCCGCCAGGACGAAGCCACCCTCGCCGCCCACCGGGCCGCGCTCGGCCGGTGCGCCGCCCGGCTGGGAAATCCCGGCGCCTGGCCAGTCCGTCTCCGCCATGCCCGCCCCGTTCAGTTGTTGCGCAAGTAGAGTTGGGTGACCAGCGAGTCCACGTAGGCTTCTCCGTCCAGCAGAGAAGCGCCCGGGATCGCGCCTCGCACCTTGATCTCGAGGCGCACGACGGAGGCACGGCCAGCGGCGTCGCCGGGCGAGATCTGTGCGCCAGCCGCGTCATAGAAGGCGAAGGCGAGGCCTCCCTCGGCAGGCGAAGCCAGCGGCCCGAGCAGCGCGACCGGCGCCTCGCCCGGCCCGTGCCGCCCCAGCACCCATTGCCCATCGATCTGGTAATGCCCGTACGTGAGCCGCGTGAAGCCGCGCCCCATGGCACCGCGGCGGACGGCGTAGACCTTCACCGAATCCAGCGAGGTCACGCGCAGCCGCCGCGGCGTCGCTCCTGGCCAGGTGACGTCGCAGGCCACTGCTTCCACGGCCGCAATCTTCATGAAGCGCCAGGTGTCATCTGCCGAGCTTAGCGTATCGCCATCGGCAAACACGGTGATGCTATCGCCCACGGCGAAGGGCTCGCCCAACTGCCAGACGTCCATGCGCTTACCCGGTGCGTCCGGGTTGCAGACGAAACCCAGCCTGCGGTAGGCCCGCAAGGTGACCGAGTCGGGTGTGGCCAGGACCAGGTCGCCGCCCCTCGCGCTCACCTCACGCAACTCGGCGGCCAGCGTAGCCAGTGCGCCACGCGTGGTCTGCTGCGTTGTCACCATGGCGCCCAGTTGCCGATAGCCGCGCTCCTGCACGAGCAGCGTCTCGGTCACGGCCGACAGGGTGATGAAGCCCAGGACCAGGACGATCAGCATCTCGACGAGCGTCAGGCCCGAGCGCTTCATGTATTTGGCCGGCCCCGGGCTATGCTCACCTCGAACGTATCCTGCGCCGCGCGCACCCAGCCCTCACCGGCAAGGTACGCCGGACCGCGGGTGTAAAGCGCGATCCGCTTGAGGTCCCGGGACGTGGTACTCACGCTCCACCATATCTGGAACGAGCCCACTACCGCCGGCGCCGTCTCGAGCCGGTCCTGCAGGTTGTCATACGGCGTGGCACGCAGCGTCTCGATCACCTGCTGCAGCGCGGCAGCCCGCTCACTCCGCACGTCCGCGTTGCGCACCTGCATCAGCAGGAAGCCCAGTGTCGAGGCCAGGGCCAGCATGGAGATGGTAAGAACGACCAGCGCCACCATGACTTCCACCAGGGTGAACCCCGGCTGGGCGGCCCGCAGGCGCCAGGCGCAGGGCGGCAACGCCGCCAGCCCGCCGCGCCCGCGCCCACACCGCCGCAAAGGCCTGGCTGGCCTACTCATACTTCTCCACCTGACCCAAGGGCCGAACTCGCACCCGCAGGGTGTCGCGGCCCCGGCTGAAGCCGACGAAGGCAGGAAGGTTGGGCGACGTGCAGGAGGGCAGCGCGAAGCCACGAGGAGTGTAGCAGACCGTCAAGGTCGTTCCCGTCGTCGTGAACACGTCCGCCGCGAACTCGTCCCGGTAGTCCACCAAACTCACCGTGTCTGACGGCAGAACCACGATCCACGCCCGATCGCCCAGGGGGTCTACCTCCAGCCGCGCCGTCTTGCCTCGCTCCACCGCCACAGCACGCGCTCGGGCGGCCAGGAAGATGGCACTGTTCTGCGCGTTCACCAGCGCACGGACAGCCTGCAGGTGGCCGACGCGGGGACTCGCCATGCTGGTCAGGACGGCGCCGATCATGAGCACCAGCAGCAGCTCGATCAAACTCAGGCCGGCTCTCCGGGGACTGAACCCGCCCGTCCCACAGCTCGCAAACATGGACGACCACGCCTCCCTCGGATCCTGTTTGGCACCTTGCCGCACCACGACCGGCGACCCGAGCCGCCGGCCTGGCACGCCTCCGGGGACGCGCGTGCTACCCTATACCAGATCCATGCCGCGGCTCAACTCCCGTTCCGGCAACGGGTTGAGTCGCGAACCCGGGGTCGGCGGCTGCGAGAAAAGGATAGGAAATCGAACTTTTTGCCGGGGCGAATGGCGCTACTTCTGGTAGATGATCTGGCCGGCCAGCTCCTTGCCGCGGCCGGCGACAACAGAGCTCACGCCGGTGCTGACCTTGCCGCCGCTGGCGTCGGCTTTAGGGCTGAAAGCCCAGAGGTCGATGAGGTTGAGCACGAGCTGGAACTTGCCCTCCTTGGTCTTCGAGCCCTGGCCGGCGACCTCTTCGAAGTTGGGCTCGAGCGCGCCGGGCGCGCCGGCGGAGTCGAGCGACAGGGCGATATTCTCGCCAATGCTGCGGAACCTGCCCTTGAGCGTCAGGAACAGCGCCTCCGGCGTGGGGATCGCGCAGCCAGTAGCCGTTCGGACGGTCACATGAAAGCCCATGTCTGCGACGCCGTCGTTCTCGCCGCGCGCGCTGAGCTTGAGGTTCCCGTGCAGGCATTTGCCGATGAAGCTCTCGTTGGCGCCGAGCACGTCCGCCAGCTCCGCGGTAGACAGTCCGGCAAACCTGAGGAGGAGGTAGTTTCCTGCGAAGTCAGCGGCCGTGGGGGGCTCATAGGCCGAAGGCTCGTGCTCCGTGCAGGCCGCGGCCGCGAGCAGCAGAAGGATCATGGATCGGCGCATGATGGTCTCCGCCAGCGTTCTGTTTTCCGAATCCCTGTTCGCCCCGTGTCGGGGCGGACCCTGCGGCTTCACCCAGCCCGGATCAGCGTTGCCCGAGGAAGAGCACGAGCGAGCCCACCAGCTCGCTCCGGTCATCGCCCACGAGCCCGGCGCCGTCGAACTGCAGCCGGCCGAAGAGCACGGTGCCGATGCCGAAGCTGAACTGGTTGGTGTACTCGCCCGGCGCGCTGCCCCAGAGTTCACGCTCGATGGCGTCCGGGCCCTGGTAGAAGGTGTTGGACGGCGCGATGCGGGCCAGGCCGCCGCGCAGCGCGAAGGGGGTCTGGCCGACGAAGAGGACGAGCTCGAGCCCGCCGTGCAGGTCGAGGCCGTCGTCGGCGACGTAATCGTCGGCGTCCAGTTCGCTGCTGATCGAGCGCCTGAACACGATGACGTCGTTGTCCGCGATCTGCGAGTAGCGGTTCACCACGCCGGCGAAGGTCAGGGTGACCAGCTCGTGCGGCCGCACGGCCAGCCCGCCGCCCCAGGAGTCGGGAACGCGAAGCGCGAAAGTCGCCTCGGGCACGACCGCGGCGCTGCGTGCAATCAGGTTGCCGTTCCGGTCCTGGACGCGATAGCGCAGCTCCTCGAAGGTGGGGCGCAGCTTGTACACGCCGCCCAGGCTGACGCGCTCGCTCAGGCGGAGCAGGAACCCGGCATTGAGGAAGGTGCCGGAGCTTTCGCCGCTCTCGCCCTCGACCACCAGCCGGTTGTCGAGGAATCCGTCCTGGTAGCTGGAGACGCGGTAGCGTGGGAAGTCGACGCTCATGCTCACGCGCGACGCGCCGCCCGCGATCCCCAGGGAGAGCGCGGGCCCCAGCTTGAGCGCCAGTGCGCCGCCATAGTTCTCGACGCGCAGGTCGAGATCCGAGGTGTAGGGCAGGAGGAAGACTCCGCCGCCGAAGTCGCGCCCCACGCCGGCCACCCTGCTCCGGTAGTTCACCAGCTCGTGGCGGAACACCGCCAGCGTGAGCGATCCGAAGGGGTAGACGAAGCTGCCGAAGGAGGGGACGGCGACCTTGTCCGTGAACTCGCTGGCCAGTGGCCCGCCGCCCGCTTCGGCAGGCACTGTACGCTTGTACTCGACGCCCTTGTACTCGAAGGAGAACTGGGGGTAGAGCAGCACGGTCAGGCCGGCAGGGTTCGTTTCCGCCGCGGTCGCGTCATCGGCCAGGGGGATGAAGGCGCCGCCCAGGGCGGCGGAGCGTGCGCCGGGCGGATTGAAGTTGAAGCCCAGCTTGGCAAAGTTCTCGGCGTTGAGCTGCGCGTGCGCGGCCGGCGCCCACACCGCCAGCGCCAGGAGCCCCAGCGCCAGCCGGCCCACCCCGCGTTTTCCAGCGAATCGGATCATTGGGGCCTCCCGTTTACCAGACGCGTGTGGCGGTAGCTGCGGCAGGACGCGGCGACGGTGCAGACTGCGCGGCAGCGCCGGCCGCCGCCAGGCCCGCAGCGGCCCCGTCCGCGCCGCCCGTAACGGCACAGTCTCCCGCCTCGTAGACGTAGGCGCCGTTGGCCGTGGTCATGGCTGCCCTGCGCGGCGTGACCCACACGAAGAGCGTGGTGTTGGCAGGCACGCCGTTCAGCCGCACACCCTCGTCAAAGTTGGTGAACGAGGAGGCCACCAGGTTCCCGCCCTGGTTGAACACAAAGAGGTCCGTGTTGTCGCGGCTCTGGTCCAGGTCGACGTAGACGCAGACATCGGTCAATCGGGTGGTCCGCAGCCGGAACCAGTCCCCCTTGCCCCACGCCTCCCAGCCTTTGTAGGGGTTGCTCTCCCGGTCATGCGCGGGCAGCGTGAGGGCGGGGTTGTAGGCGTACAGCACGCCCAGAAAGGCGCGGCTGATGTCGGAGAGGAGTGCGGCGCCCGGGCTGCCGATGGTGTCGTTGGGCTCGAAGAAATCCCGTCCGTCCGTCGCTACGGTAATGGTAGGCGGCGTATCCGAGCCGTAGGCCACCTCGCGCACGCCGCCCTTCATGCGCACGTCGCCGGACCGCGCACCGATGGGGACCCAGCCAAAGACGTCCGTGAACTGACCCGAGACGAAGACGTAGGGCGCGGGGGCGACGTCGGGCGCGCCGGCAAACACCAGCTTCATCCCGGGCGCAGTGGCGTGAATGCCGGTGGCCAGCTTGACCCCGTAGGGCAGCCGCCGGCCGAACACCCAGAGCGGCTCGCCCCAGCGCAGCCCCGCCGTCTTATCGGTCTCGGCAGTGCCGTAGACGCAATTGAAGAAATCCGTCGAGCTCGCCTCACGCGCGCCGGTGACGCGGTGGATC
>JACQVE010000058.1 GCA_016209965.1 Gemmatimonadota bacterium
ACGCCATACACCGCTTTGTCGAGCGGAATCGCCGGCCGACGGAACCACCTGCTTCCGAGAATAACCGCTAACAGTGCCGGGGCATGAGGCTTGACGTCCTGTTCACGCCGCCCCCGGCCTGGCGCGCCCGGATCGGCGGCTCCACGGTCGTGGTCCTGGATGTGCTGCGTGCGACCAGCACGGTGGTGGAGGCGCTGGCCAACGGCGCGGCCGCCGTCTATCCGGTGCGCACCGTGGCGGCGGCGCGGCGCCGTGCCGCGGAATTGGGTGACGCCTCTCTCCTGTGCGGCGAGCGCCGCTGCCGGCCCATCCCGGGCTTCGCGCTGGGCAACTCGCCGGGTGAGTTCACGCCGGAGCGCGTGGCGGGTCGGGCGCTGGTCCTGACCACGACCAATGGCACGGCCGCACTGCTCGCCGCGGCCACGGCCGCGCGCGGCGTCGTCGCCTCACTCCTGAACCTCACGGCGGTGGCCGATGCTGTGGCGGGCGACGACGCCGTGCTCATCCTCTGCGCCGGCCGCGAGCGCCGCTTCGCAGTCGAAGACGCGCTCTGCGCCGGCGCGCTCCTCTTGCGCCTGAAGCTCGAGCACCGGCGCGCCCTCGAGCTGAACGACGCCGGCCATGCCGCCGCCGCACTGGCGGAGCGCCAACTGCGCTCGCTGCCCCGCGCCCTGGAGGCCAGCGCCGCGGGCCGCGCCCTGGCCCAGGCCGGTCTGGCCGCCGACATCGCCTTCTGCGCCGCCGTGGACCGGCACAAGATCGTGCCCAGGCTGGACGGCGAGCGCATCACGCTTTAATCGCAGCGCGATCGCCGCGATCCAGACCTCCCCTGGTGGCGTCGCGCCGCAGGACTGGCCGGCGCAGCCATGGCGGTGCCCCGTCGACGCGCACACGCTGGCCGCCGGACCGAGTTGAATCCCGCCGGTGCGCACCCTTACATTACCGTGTCGCTCTCGATGTCCCTCTCGAGAATACTGCCATGGCCACCAGCCCCGCCGCGTTCACCGCGGACGACATGCTCGACCTGCCGCTGCCGGACGGCGTCAGCGGTTACGAGTTCGTCGACGGCCGGCCGGTGCCGGTGATGCCGGCTTCACCGATCCACGGCCGGTTAATCGTCGAGGTAGCTCGCCTGCTCGCGAACTACGTCATCGAGCACCGGCTGCCCGGGACCGTCTACAGCGACGCCGGCTTTGTCCTGGGGCTGCGCCATGACCGCGAGCGCATGCGCGGACCTGACGTCGCGTACGTCGAGCGCAGCAAGGTTGAGGCGCACGCCGATCCCGAGCGCCTCTTCCGCTGCGTTCCCGACCTCGCGATCGAGATCGACCTGACGAGCGCGAAGAAGCCGGGCGGGCAGCAGCGCGTTGTCGACTACCTCGAGGCGGGCGTGCGCCTGGTCTGGGCCATCGACCCACACACGCGCACGGCCATGGTGTACCGCCCTGACGGGACCGCGCGCATGCTGCGCACGCACGAGGCGTTAGAGGGCGAGGACATCGTCCCCGCATTCCGGCTGCCCCTGGCGGATCTCTTCGCCTGAGGCGCACCTGGCCGGCCCGGAACAGGTGGCCCGGGCGTGCAGGTGAAGAGCGCCGGCGCTCACGCGGATGCGACGGACTCGAGGAGCTTCCTGCAGGGCGTGGATTACGGCGCCGGCGGGCGGCTCGAGGACGGCTTCGGGGTTACCTGAGGGCTTGCAACCTCGAGTGCTTGCGGCTTTTCCCCCACTTCCAGCCGCGCGGCCTCGGGCCGCGCCGGCGCCTCCAGCCGCGTCCCCAGGCTGCGCGGGTTGCGCGCGTAGCGCAGCGCTTCCTCGTAAGTGATGTCGCCCACCTCGAGCGCAGCCGCGAGCGCCGCATCCAGCGTCATCATCCCGTCCCGGCGTGACGCCTCGATCAGGCCGAGCGCCTGGTGCATCTTGCCGTCGCGCACCAGGCTGCGGATGGCAGGGGTGGCGACCATGACCTCGAACACGGGCAGCCGGCGGCTGGGGTCGGCGGCGCGGGGGAGCAGCCGCTGCGAGATCACGCCCACCAGCGCCGCCGCGAGCTGGGTCCGCGCCTGCTCCTGCTGGTGCAGCGGGAACACGTCCACAATGCGGTCGATGGCCTGGACGGCGTCGTTGGAATGCAGTGTGGCCAGCACGAGGTGGCCCGTCTCGGCGGCGGTCAGCGCGGCGCTGATCGTCTCCAGGTCGCGCATCTCGCCCACCAGGATGACATCCGGATCCTGGCGCAGGATGTACTTGAGCGCCGAGGCGAAGCTCTTCGTGTCCGCGTAGACCTCGCGCTGGTCCACGGTCGCCTTCACGCTCTCGTGCACGTACTCGATGGGATCCTCGATGGTGATGATGCGGCAGGCGCGCGTGCGGTTGATGCGGTCGACCAGGCAGGCCAGCGTCGTCGACTTGCCCGAGCCCGTCGGCCCCACTACCAGGATCAGCCCGTGGGGGCGGTTGCCCAGCTCCAGCACGATCTGGGGGATGCGCAGGGTTTCCGCGTCCGGGACGGTCGAGGGGATGGCGCGCAGCGCGCACGCAATCTCGCCCCTCTGGTAGTAGGCGTTGGCGCGGAAGCGCCGCCCGTCGGCGAGGGAGATGGCAAAGTCGAGCTCCCGCTCGATCTCGAACGCGCTCCGCTGGCGCACGGTCATGATCGAGTTGAGCAGTTGCCGCAGGTCGCCCGTGGTCAGCGGCTCCATCTCGAGCGGCTTGAGCTCGCCGGCCATGCGCAGGATGGCAGGTCGGCCCACGGCGAGGTGCAGGTCGCTCGCCTCCTGCTCGAGCGCCTGGTGGAGGAGCGCCTCGATGTCCAGGTCGTGTGCCGCCGCCGGCCGTCCCTGTACCGACTCGATGCCCGACGCCATGCCGCGCGCGCGCTGCGCGAACTCGTCCGGGTTGGTCGAGTAGCTCCGGGCGACGTCGAGGGCGATCTTCTCCTCGCGGTAGAGGCGGAGCAGCGATCGGTCGAAGGTGGTGATCGAGGGATCGCTCGTCGTCCGCATCAGGTCGACCAGGTCGTCCAGGCGCTGCTCCTTGAGCAGCCGCGCCACCCCGGGCGTGCGCGTCAGGACCTCTGCCGCCAGGACCCGGGCCGTGCCGCTGGCCGTGGGCACCAGCCGCTGGGACACGATCCCCTCCAGGGTGAGCGAGAGGTCGAGCGCGACCTCGCCCTGCAGGTGCTCGGGGAAGAAGCT
>JACQVE010000059.1 GCA_016209965.1 Gemmatimonadota bacterium
CTCGCGACCCGGCGCTCCGACTCATCCACAAGTTTCCGGGCGCCGCGTCCACAATTGTCCCGCACGGCTATGCATTCAATTCAAGCGGCCCGCGCCAACGGGTGCCCTTGCTCTCTAAAGAACTCTTCATGGGCGCTTCACGCCCATTTCACAGTGCAACGCCTAACCTCGGGCGAAGGCTCCGGAAACCGCCGGTGCGGCCACGCCGGTCCGGTGATCACTCTTTTGGAAGGGAGGGGATCCGATGATTTCGATGATCCCTCTGGCCTTGGGCGGCGCTCTAGCGGCAGCGTTGGTAATCCCCCTCACGGCCTGTGACGAGCATCCCGCCGAAGCGGCGGGCGCGGCGGAGTTTGCCTGGGTAGTCCCGGCCGGTGGCTCGACGAACGTGGATCCGAACGCCCCGATCGTGGTCGAGTTCACGCACGCCATGATGGCCGGGATGGAGCAGTACATCGCGCCGCACGAGGGCGACGTGACGGGACCCGTCGTCCCCGGTTCGTGGACGTGGAACCCGGCGCGCACACGCGCCATCTTCACGCCGTCGTCGCCGCTGAGGTCGGGGACCCGCTATGCCATCCATCTCGGCGGCGGAATGAAGGACGCCAGCGGCAACACGATGGGCTTCCAGCAGCACGGGCAGCACATGGGCGGGCAGTGGGCCACCGGCTCAATGATGACCGGCGGCGGAATGATGGGCGGCAACACCAGCATGATGGGTGCGGGGTGGCAGCACGCGAACGGCACCTACGGCATGGTGTTCTCGTTCACGACGTCGTAATGAAGCCGCCGCGGAGGCTTCGGCTGCTGCTGATCGGCTCCGATGCCGCCATCACCGCCCGGCTCCGGGCGGTGCTGGAGCAGTCGGATATGAAGCTTCTTCGAAGCGCTGTGCTGGCGCTGGCTGCCGCCGCGATCCTGGCCGCGCCGGTGGCGGCACAGAAGAGCCCGGGCCTGACTCTGGGCGAGGTGTATTCGCTTGCGGCCGCACGGAATGCGCGACTTCAGGCGGCGCGCGCTGTAACGCGAGCGAAGGAGGCGCTGGAGGCTTCGGCGGCGCTGCCTCCCGACCCGATGCTGCAGGTCGGAATCATGAACTTCTCCGTGCCGGGGCTCGAGACGGACATGCCCACCTCGATGGCGCCCGCGATCCAGGCGATGCAGATGATTCCGTTTCCCGGAAAGCTCTCGCTCTCCGGCCGCATCGCGGAGCAGAGTAGTGCGATAGCGCGTGCGGAAGCGGACGAGGCGTGGTGGGAGGTGCGCGCGGAGGCGGCCATGGCGTTCTACATGATCTACGAGGCGGACCGGCAGATCGAGGTCATGCGCGAGACGCTGGGGCTGCTGCAGGATTTCGAGCAAGTCGCGAAGGCAATGTACTCGGCGGGCGTGGGACGGCAGAGCGACGTGCTGCGCGCGGGCGTCGAGGTGGCCCGCATGGAGGCGGACCTCAGGCGCATGGAGGCCATGCGCAAGGCGGCGGCGGCGCGGCTCAACGGGATCCTGAACCGGCCGGCGGACACGCCGATCCCGGAGCCGGTGTTCTCGCCCCTGCCGCTCTCCCTTCCCGGCGCGGACACTCTGCGCGCCTGGGCCGAGGCGACCCGGCCGATGCTGGCGAAGGGACGCACGGGCGTGCAGCAGGCGGAAGCCCGCAGCGCCCTGGCGCGCAAAGAGATCTGGCCCGACCCCGTCGTCGGGGTCCAGTACGGGCAGCGCGCTGGTGACATGGGAACGGGCACGGAGCGCATGGGCAGCCTGATGCTCGGCTTCAACCTGCCGATCTTCGCCCCGAAGCGGCAGCTCCGCATGCGCGCTGAGGCAGCCGCCATGGAGCAGATGGCGTGGGCCGACCTCACCGAAATGCGGGCGCGCGTGGACGCCCGCATCGGCGAGTTGCTGGCGGGGCTCGAGCGCACACGCACGCTCGTCCGGCTCTATCGGACGGAGGTGCTGCCGCCGGCGCGAGCCAACGTCGAGTCGTCCTTCGCCTCGTACCGGGTCGGTGCCGTCGATTTCATGACTCTCGTGGATGCGCAGATGACCGTGAACCAGTACCAGCAGGAATACTACGGGCTGCTGGCCGAGTATGGCCGGGCCGTGGCGGAGTTGGAGATGAGCATTGGCCGGGAGCTCCCCCGGACGGATGAGCTGATTGCGGAGGCGACATGAGCACGCGGCGACAAGTCTTCATTTCCCTGGCGGTGCTGGCGGTGGCGGGGGCAGCGGTGGCCGGCTACACCGCCACCACCCGAGGCCAGGAGAAGTCCGGCGCCGCGGCCGGGCACGAGCACGCCGCCATGGCCGGCGCCTCGGGCGACGAGCTGCAGCCCGTGCACCTGGATCCCGAGGCCGCGCGGCGCATCGGCGTCACGTACGCGGTGGCCCAGCGCAAGCCGTTCCGCCGCACGGTCGCTACCGTGGGCAATGTGACGTACGACGAAACGAGGCTGGCGAATCTGAACCCCAAGATCGAGGGGTGGGTCGAGCGCCTGCACATCGACTTCACGGGTGCGCCGGTGCGCAGGGGCGAGCCACTGATGGACATTTACAGCCCCATGCTCGTAGCGGCACAGGAGGAGCTGATCCTCGCCCGGCGTCTCGCGGACGCGGCCGTGGACGGCAGCGGCGGCCGCGCCGAGCGCAACGCCCAGGACCTGCTCGAGTCCGCGCGGCGGCGGTTCGGCTATTGGGATATTCCCGAGGACGAGGTCGCACGCATCGAGCGGAGCGGCGCCCCTCGCAAGACGCTCACGCTGCGCGCGCCCGCCACCGGGATCGTGGTGGAAAAGAACGTGGTGGAAGGCGCGCGCATCATGCCGGGGATGGACGTCTACAAGATCGCCGACCTCTCGCAGGTGTGGATTGAGGGAGAAGTCTTCGAGAAGGACCTCTCCCTGGTGCACCTCGGCCAGCCCGCGCGCGTGACTTTCGACGCCTATCCCGGTGAGGTGTTCGAGGGGCGCGTCACCTACGTCTATCCCACCGTGGCCGTGGAAGCGCGCACCGGGCGCATCCGCGTCGAGCTGCCGAACCCGCAGCTCCGCTTCAAGCCGGGGATGTATGCCAAGCTCGAGCTGGCGGCCACGCGCGAGCGTGACGCGCTCATGATCCCGCGCTCCGCGGTGCACTTCACGGGGGAGCGCGCCCTCGTGTTCGTGCGCGGCCGCGACGGGATGCTGGTTCCGCGCGAGGTGAGCACGGGACTCGTCGCCGCTGAGGAGATCGAGGTACTGGCGGGGCTGGCGGAAGGCGACGTCGTCGTCAGCTCGGCGAACTTCCTCATCGACGCGGAGGCCAACATGGGCAGGTCCATGAGCTCGATGCCAGGGATGGGGACGAGGGCCGAGCCGGAGGCGGGAACGACGGAAGAGCGGGCCGGGCCGGTTCGCGCACCGGCGGCGCAGCGGGAGGAGGAACGCGGCGGGGCGCCGGCGTCGCCCAGCAAGAAGCCGCAGGAGCAGGTCGACCACAACGCTCCCACCAAGCATTGAGGCGGTCGAGGCATGCTGAAGCGAGTCATCGAATGGTCCGTGGCCAACAAGTTCCTGGTGCTGGCGTTCACGGCGTTCGTGGTGGCCGCCGGCATCATTGCCATGCGCCGAACGCCGTTGGAGGCGCTGCCGGACCTCTCCGACGTACAGGTGATCGTCCAGACCGACTACGAGGGTCAGGCGCCCCAGATCGTGGAGGACCAGGTCACCTATCCCATCGCCTCCGAGATGCTGAAGGTGCCGGGGGGGCAGACCGTGCGCGGCTACTCCTTCTTCGGCGTCTCGTTCGTCTACGTGATTTTCGAGGACGGGACGGACCTGTACTGGGCGCGCAGCCGCGTCCTCGAGTACCTCTCCGCGATTCGCGGCAAGCTGCCCCGGAGCGCGGAGGCCGCGCTCGGGCCCGACGCGACGGGGCTCGGCTGGGTCTACGAGTACGCCCTCGAGGACACGACCGGACGGCGCTCGCTCGCCGACCTGCGCGCCATCCAGGACTGGTACCTGCGCTACCAGCTCACGGCCGTGCCGGGCGTCAGTGAAGTCGCCACCGTGGGCGGCTTCGAGAAGACCTACGAGGTCACGGTGGATCCCGCGCGCCTGCGCGCATACGGCATCCCCGTTTCGCGCGTGATGCAGGCCGTGCAGGCGTCGAACAAGGACGTCGGCGCCATGATGATGGAGCTCAGCGAGCGCGAGTATATGGTGCGTGGGCTCGGCTACCTTAAGAGCACGCGCGACATCGAGAACGTGGTGGTGGGCGCCACGGCCGCAGGCACGCCCATCCGCATCGCCGATGTGGCCACCGTGCAGCTCTCGCCCGACGTACGCCGCGGCGTCGCCGACCTGGATGGCCGCGGCGACGTGGTAGCCGGCATTGTAGTCATGCGCTTCGGGCAGAACGCGCTGGCGACCATCAGTCGCGTGAAGGATAAGCTGCGCGAGATCGAGGCGGGACTTCCCGAGGGTGTGGTGGTCCGGCCCGTGTACGACCGCTCCGACCTGATTCGCCGGGCTATCGCCACGCTGAAGGAGAAGCTGCTGGAAGAGTCGGTCGTCGTTGCGCTGGTGTCGGTGCTTTTCCTGTTCCATGCGCGCTCCGCGCTGGTGGCCATCCTGACCCTGCCCGTGGGGATCCTGATGGCGTTCATTGTGATGCGGACGCTGGGGATCAATGCCGACATCATGTCGCTGGGCGGGATCGCGATCGCGATCGGCGCGATGATCGACGCGGCGATCGTGATGATCGAGAATATGCACAAGCACCTCGAGCGCGCGATCGCGGAGAAGCGGGCGCTGGCCGGCCACCCTGTCATGGCAACCGAAGGAGCGGGCAGCGCTCCGGAGTCGAGGGATACTCTGTCACGGGCCGTGCGCTCTTCGAGGAGCTCAGGGACAGTATGGAGACGATCCCTCGACTCGCTTAGCTCGCTCGGGATGACCACGAGAGCGGGCGGGGCTGCTCACCGAGAGGGCGTGCTGAACACGTCGGAGCTGTCCGCCCGCGAGCGCTGGTCGCTGGTGGTGCGGGCCTCGAAGGAAGTTGGGCCGGCGCTGTTCTTCTCTCTGCTCATCATCACGGTCAGCTTCCTCCCCGTCTTCAGTCTCGAGGCACAGGAGGGGAGACTCTTCAAGCCGCTCGCCTGGACGAAGACCCTGGCGATGGCGGCGGCCAGCCTGCTCTCGGTCACGCTCGTCCCGGTCACCATGGGGTTGTTCATCCGCGGCAAGGTGCACGCCGAGGAGCGGAACCCGATCTCGCGCGGGCTCATGCGCCTCTACCGGCCGGTCATCGAGTTCGTGCTGCGCTACCGGCTGCCGGTGATCGCCGCGGCGGTCGCAGTGCTGGTCGTGACGTGGATCCCGTTCCAGCGCATCGGCAGCGAGTTCATGCCGCCGCTCGACGAGGGCACCGTGCTGTACATGCCCACTACGCTGCCCGGGATCGGTGTGCAGAAGGCGCGCGAGGCGCTGCAGCGGCAGGACAGCATCCTGCGGCTCATCCCGGAGGTGGCCAGCGTGTTCGGCAAAGCGGGGCGGGCCACGACCGCGACCGATCCGGCGGGGCTCGACATGTTCGAGACCACGATCGTGCTCGAGCCGGAAGAAGAGTGGCGGCCGGGAATGAGCACGGAGCGGCTGATCGAGGAGATGGACTCGCTGGTCCGCTTCCCCGGCTTCACCAACGCCTGGACGATGCCGATCAAGGGGCGCATCGACATGCTCGCTACCGGCATCCGCACGCCCGTGGGGATCAAGATCTTCGGATCCGATCTGGCCGAGCTGGAACGCGTCGGCAAGCAGATCCAGCGCGCGGTGCAGGTGGTGCCGGGCACGCGCTCGGTGTTCGCCGAGCGCGCCGTCTCCGGTTACTACCTGGACATTGATGTGGACCGGCAGGCCGCGGCCCGCTACGGGCTCAACGTAGAGGAGATCCAGGACGTCATCTCCTCGGCCATCGGCGGAATGACTATCACCCAGACTGTCGAGGGCCGCGAGCGGTACAGCGTGCGGCTGCGCTACCCGCACGAGTTGCGCGACCAGCCCGAAAAGCTGGCGGACGTGTTGATCCCGGTGGTGCAGGGCGGGGTGGCGGGCGGCGGCGCGGGCATGGGCGGTATGGGCGGAATGGATGGGGCGGGGGGCACCGGCGCGGCCGGCGCCGGTGGACGCGCGCAGGTCCCCCTCGGGCAGGTAGCCACCATCCGCCGGGTGAGCGGGCCCATGGCGATCAAGACGGAGGGCGCGTTCCCCACTGCCTGGGTCTATGTGGATGTGGCGGGGCGCGACATCGGCGGATACGTCCGTGACGCCAAGAGGATGGTGCAGCAGATGGTGGACCTGCCGCCGGGCTACACGCTCCAGTGGTCCGGGCAATACGAGTACATGCAGCGGGCCAAGGAGAAGCTCAAGCTGGTGGTGCCGGCCACGCTCCTGATCATCTTCCTGCTGTTGTACCTGAATTTCCGCAGCGTGGGCGAGTCGCTCATCGTGATGCTGTCGCTGCCCTTCGCCCTGGTGGGCGGCGTGCTGTTCATGGCGCTGCTCGGCTACAACTGGTCGGTGGCGACCGTGATCGGCTTCATCGCGCTGGCCGGCGTGTCGGCGGAGATCGGCGTCGTGCTGCTGGTGTACCTCGACCACGCCCACGAGCGCCGGCGCGAGGCGGGACGGCTGCGCGGGCGGGAGGAGCTCTTTGACGCCGTGCGCGAAGGCGCGGGCCAGCGGCTGCGGCCGGTGCTCATGACCGCCACCGCGGTGATCGGGGGACTGCTGCCGATCCTGTGGGGGCACGGTACGGGTGCCAGCGTGATGAAGCGCATCGCCGCGCCTATGGTCGGCGGGATGGTCTCGGCGACCGTTCTCACACTGGTCGTGATCCCGGCAATCTATTCCCTCTGGAAAGAATACGCGCTCCTCAGGGAGGCGCGCGCGCCGGCAGCCGAGATGCTCGCCGGCGCCGCCGTTCCGGTGGGCGCCGACTGATGGAGGGCCGCATGAAGAAATGGCCTACTCGAAGCCGCCCTCTGCTTCCTGCCCGGGAAGCCGGCGCGGCCAGGGCCCGCTTCGGCCTATACGGCCAGGCTAAGCTGGCGAGCCGCAACCCCCTGGGGAACGAGGCGCGGCCGTGACCTCAGAGAAACAGCCGCGCGAGGGGCAGGCGGAAGCCCGGGACGATGCCCTCGCCGTCGAGCGCGTCGCGCTCGCTCAGCTCGCCGACCGAGCCGGCCGGCGCGGACTGAGGTGACGTGAAGCGGGATTCATGGAGATTTCACGGTGGCTTCATTCGAGGGTGACTACTGTGGCACCGCGTCGACGCCGACTCCCGGCCGCCGTTAAACTTCGAGAAGGAGCCGTGCCATGTCGCGCCGCAGCAAGGACTCCGAGAGCCGGAACGGACAGGTTCGCCGCGCGGGCAAGCAGCGGGGACGCGGGTATGGGAAGCAGTGGCTGCTGGTGGCGAGCCTGGTGGCCGCCGCCGTCACCGTGCTTCTGCTGGTCACGCGCTCGGGGCACGCCCATCCCGATCCGCGCCCCGGGATCACGGCGGAGGGGGTCGTGCATCCGTTGCATTACCAGCGGTACCCGCGCATTGCGGCCACCTACGGCAAGGCGCGCGAGATCCCGCAAGTGCTCGACGGCCTGCACTGCTACTGCGAATGCGAGGAGCACTCGGGCCACTACTCGCTGCTGGATTGCTTCAAGAGCGACCACGGCGCCAACTGCGACGTCTGCCTGACCTCCGCGGAACTGGCCTGGCAGCTTGCGGGCGGGGGCAAGTCTCTGGAAGAGATCCGCTCCGCGCTCGACGATCTCTACAGGCGCTGAGCGGCCAGCCAGGGAGAATGGGCTTGGGGCGGATGGTCATGACTGCGGGGTTAGTGACGGCGTGGGCGGTGATATGTCGGGGCGGAACCGGGCGAGCGCGGCCTTGATGCTCTTTGCCAGCCTGGCAGCGTGTGGTCAGACCCGGGCTGACCGCGACCTGGCCCGGCAGAGCCTGGTACTCAGCGCGGTCTCAGAGGAGGGGGCCGGCGCCGCTGCGGCGCCACTGGCGGGCGTCAGCGCCCGCGCCCGTGTGCAGGTGCAGCCGCTCAACCGGCGGCGCCTCGGCCCCGATACCATGAGCCACGGCTTCCACCGCTACCTGCAGCGCTGCTTCGGGTGCCACGCCCGTCCGGCTCCCGGGCTGCATACCGCCGCCGAGTGGGCGGGCGTCCTGGATCGCATGGACAGCAACATGGCGGCGGCCGGGCTATTGCGATTGTCCCGCGAAGACCGCATGGCCATCCTGCGCTTCCTCGGAGCCCACAGCCGATCCGGCGGCTAGGCTCGGCTTTTTGACGCGGGCGTTACTGTCCGCCTTCTATTTTTCGACGGGAGCGCGTGATGTGGCAGGGCGGAAACGCCAGCGGGAGTGGCCGGCGCGCGAGGTGGAGCTTGTCCAGACAGGTCGGGAGGGCTTCGACTCTGGAAGGCGATCACGGACCCGCGGGAGGCCTGCCCTATATCCCCCCGCTACGGTTCACGTGGCTGACTCGCTGGTACGATTTCCTGATCCGTTGGACGATACGCGAGTCGACATTCAAGAGGCGGCTCCTGGCGCAAG
>JACQVE010000060.1 GCA_016209965.1 Gemmatimonadota bacterium
CTGCGTGGACTGCCACGAGCCGCACGGGCAGAGCTACCGCGACGTAAGCGGCCGGCGGCTGGCGGGCCGCTTCGATGACGGTCAGTGCCTGGGCTGCCACGCGAGCAAGGCGGAGCGGACCCGCGCGCACACGCATCACGCGCCCGGCTCGCCCGGCAGCCGCTGCGTCGCCTGCCACATGCCGTACCTGCAGCAGCCCCAGCTTGGCCGCGCGCTGCGCTACGCCCGCTCGGACCACACCATCTCGATCCCGCGCCCCGCGTTCGACGCGGAGCTGCCGGTCCAGGGCGCGTGCCGGCAGTGCCACGTGGCGGAGCCTGTGCGGCAGCTCGAAGCCCGCCTGGTCGAGTGGTACGGCGAGCTCAAGCCGCTGAAAGCGCGCACCTTTCCCATGGCGCAGTTCGACAGCCTGAGCCGATACTTCCTGGAGGAGCTGCGACAGCCGGACATGGGGTCGCTGGACCCGGGCGTGCGGCGCAGCCTGGACCAGCTTGCTGCCGCCCCGGACCTGGACGTGCGCGCGCTCGCGCTCATGGCGCTGCACTTCACGCGCGGCAGCGATCCGGAGGTGCGGCGCGTGCTCGCCGCGCGGCTGCGGGGGCTCCCGGCGGAAGAGGACGACGCGCTGCGGCGGCGCTGGGCCACTGCCCTCGATCTTCTTGGCGACTCCTACCGCCTGGCGGGCGAGTTCGCTTCCGCCACCACCACCTACCGGAAGGCGCTCGAGGTGCTGCCGGAAGACGCGCCGCTGCTGGTGGACCTGGGGACGGCATACGCCGGCGCTGGAGACTATGCCCGGGCCGTGGACGCCTACCGGCGGAGCCTGCGGCACGACCCCGTGCAGCCGCTGGCATTCGTGAACCTGGGCTTCGCGCTGGACCAGCAGGGCGATCTTGCCGGCGCGTTGCGCGCGTACGAGCGCGCGCTGGCACTCGAGCCGAACAACGCGCTGGCGTATTTCAGCCTGGGGAACGCCTACCTGCGCCACCAGCGGCTGGACGCGGCGGCCGCCGCGTACGAGCGGGCAGCCGAGCTCGACCCCGGTCTTGCCGGCGCCCACTTCTCCCTGGCCCAGGTGTACGGCGCGCGGCGCCAATCCGACAAGGCGCTGGCCGCGGCGCGGCGGGGGCTGGCCTTCGAGCCGGACAACGTACGAGGCCGGCAGATCCTGGCCGCGCTCGAGCGCGCTCTCGGACCTTGATGCCCGGCTCGGGCCTGGGAACATTGGCCCGGGCTCGTCGATTAGAGACATTGTTACCTGTTCCGTCCATGGCCGTACTGGCGGGCTCGAGCGGATTCACGCCGCCGCGCCCGCGACGGCGCGGCGAGGAGTGGACCTGCGGATGAGTGGGAGCGACGCGGCCGGGGCACCTGATGCGGCGTTGACAAAGCAGGGCTTCGCCGAAGAAGCGATCCCGCACATGGACGCCGTCTACCGCTTCAGCCTTCGCCTCGCCGCTGGCTCGGAGGACGAGGCGCAGGACCTGGTGCAGGAGACGTTTCTGCGCGCCTACCGCGCCTGGGAGAGCTACACCCCGGGCACGAACTGCCGGTCCTGGCTCTTCACGATCTGCCGCAACGTTTTCCTGCGCCAGAAGGAGCGGGGCGATCGGCGCACCGAGATCCCCGTGAGCCAGATGGACGCCGACGTAGAAGCGCTGGCCGCGACCGCGGTGTTCGACGAGGTGCGCGCCCAGGACCCGGAGCAGGTGTTCTTCGATTCGCTGGTCGACAACGAGGTACTGGCTGCGATCGACCGACTGCCCATCGAGTTCCGCGATGCGCTCACGCTGAGCGACATCGAAGGCCTGTCTTATGCCGAGATCGCCAGTGTGCTGGATATCCCGGTGGGCACGGTGAAGAGCCGCCTGTTTCGGGGACGGCGGCTGCTGCAGGAAGCGCTGTTCGATTACGCCCTGGAGATGGGGTACATCCGCGGGGAGAAGCAGTCGTGAGCACTATGGAGATGCTGAGCTGCCACCAGGTGATGGCCCAGCTCTGGGCATACATTGACGGCGAGCTAACACCTGAGCTCAACGAGCAGGTGCGGGCCCACCTCGAGATGTGCGCCCGCTGCTATCCGCAGTACGACTTCGAGCGCGCGTTCCTGGCGTTCCTGCAGCGCATGGCCAGCGAGCCGGTGCCGGCTGGCCTGCGCCGCAAGGTCTTCGAGCAGCTCCTGGCCGAGGACACGAGGGAGGAGGCGGGTTAATGCCTCTGGGCTGGGCGGATCGGACCACCTCCAAGTTCTCAGTCCGATCCCGATCCCGATCCCGCTCCCGCTCCCGATCCCGCTCCCGGGCCGTACCCCGGCTGCGTCTCTCCCTGGCCCTGCTCCTCGCCCCAGCCCTGGGAACGACGCCGGCGGCGGCCCAGTCCTCCTCGGGTTGGCGCACCGACTTCTCGCGCCATACGGTGCCGCTCGAGGAGATCGTTGCGGGCGGGCCGCCGCGCGACGGCATCCCGCCCCTCGACCGGCCGCGCTTCGAGACCGTGGCCGAAGCCGGCCGATGGCTCGAGCACCGCGAGCCGGTGATCGCCGTTGAGCAGGGGGGCGAGGTGCGGGCCTACCCGCTGCAGATCCTGATCTGGCACGAGATCGTGAACGACCAGTTGGGCGGTATGCCCGTGGCCGTCACCTTCTGCCCGCTGTGCAACACGGCGCTGGTCTTTGACCGCCGCCACGGCGGCCGGGTCCTGGACTTCGGCACCACCGGCCGGCTGCGCCACTCGGACCTGGTGATGTATGACCGGCAGACAGAGAGCTGGTGGCAGCAGGCCACGGGCGAGGCGATCGTGGGGGAGCTGGCGGGGCAGACGCTCGCATTCCTCCCCGCGCAGACCATAAGCTGGAAGGAGTTCCGGCAGGCGTATCCGCAGGGCAGGGTGCTGTCCCGCAACACCGGCCACCGCCGGCCCTACGGCCGGAACCCGTATGCCGGCTACGACGACCTCGGTGGCGCACCCCTTGCGGGCTTCTTCCGCGCCCGACGGGACCGGCGCCTGCCGCCCATGGAGCGGATCGTCGCGGTGCGGGTGGGGAAGGAGGCAGCCGCCTACCCCTTCTCCCGGCTGCGGGACGTGAACGTCGTGGACGACGAGGTCGGCGGCCGCCCCGTCGTCGTCTTCTGGAGCGCCGGCACGGCCAGCGCCCTGGACGCCGGGGACATCCCGGCAGGCCGCGACGTGGGCGCCACGGGTACGTTCAGCCGCGTGCTGGGCGGCCGCACGCTTACCTTCGAATCGGCAGCTTCCGGCACCTTCCGGGACAAAGAGACGGGCAGCTCGTGGAACCTCCTGGGCCGCGCCACCGCCGGGCCCCTTGCCGGCCAGCGTCTCGAGCCCATCCCGCACGGCGACTACTTCTGGTTTGCCTGGGCGGTGTTCCGGCCCGACACGCGCGTCTGGCAGTGAAGCGCGTCCGTTTTGCGCGGCACACGGGAATCCCCACTCGACGGCGAACCGGCGGACGATCGCGCGCGATCTCCAGCAATGCCGCACTGCCGCCCGCTTCCGTGAGATTCGCCAGCGTCAACCGCGGCTGCGCCGGGTCTCAGCCGTAGAGCACGGATTCCGGCTCGTGTGCAAACGGACTCATGATCGTGAGTCGGTCCACGACCTGCCCGTCCTGCAGATCCTCGGTGAGCAGATAGCGGCATCCTCCGCTTACGGCCGCCGCAACGATCAGCGAGTCCCACCACGAGAAGCCAAATCGGTCCTGGAGCGTCCACGCGCGCTCAACCAGCCCGAGGTCGATGACGGCAGGCTTCCAGGCACTGAGGGCGATCACGTCGTCGCGCGCCTCCTCCGTCGTGCGAGGCGGCTCGAGCCTGGTGGTGATCGTGACGTAGTACTCCTGGAGGACCTGCACGCTGAGACGACCGAGACGCGATTCCCAGAGAAGTGCAACCCATTCGGCGGCCCGGCGCTGTTTCTCTTCGTCTGTCCGATCGCGTACGTAGACCAGGACGTTCGTGTCAACGAAGACGGTCCCGCTCATGCAGCTCAGCGCGAGAGGGGTAGCCCTGCCCGCGTGCGCGGTGCATGCGAGGTTCCTGCGCGAAGTAGCGGGCGCGCGCTGCTTCGTACTCGTCGGTGCCGAGCATCCGCTCACGGAGCAGCTGCGCGATCAGTTGCGACACACTGGTGTCCTCTCGGGCCGCCTCGACCCGGGCCCAACGCGCGACCTCTTCGTCCAGCGTGATCGTAACGTTCCTGAGCTTCCTGACCATGACACAAAATTAGTGTTCCACGGAAATCGTGTCAATTC
>JACQVE010000061.1 GCA_016209965.1 Gemmatimonadota bacterium
GTCGATATCCGTCTGCGCGTACAGCACACTCCCCCGGACCCCCACGTAGCGGTGCGCCCAGAGTGTCACGGCACCGCCCACCGTGCCCGAGCTCGAGAACTCCGACGCCGGCGAGAGATCCTCCGCCGGCGAAAGGCCCCCGCCGTACACAGTGAAGGAGACGACCTCCCCTCCCGACCCGTTGCCCTTGCCCAGCACCTGCGCCCAGGCTCCGCCCGCACCCAGCACCAGCATCCCCAGCAGCAATGAAACCACGCGGTACGACATAACCCCTCCCTTTCGGCCCACGACCCAGGTTCCCGGGCGCACGATACCCAGCCAGGTATTTTGAGCCCGGTAGACAAGGCGACCCGGACCGCGGTCGCCTCGCGATCAAGCTAAGCGGGGAAGCCGGGGAATGGTTCCCGGTGGGCGGAGAACGGCTGCCCAGGTGGTCGACCCCTAAGTGGTCGAGCTGGTCACGCGCCGAGGGCGGCCCCTAAGGGCCGGCGAGCTGGCGCAGCGTGGATGCCGCTATGGTGGCGGCCAGGAGGGCGAAGAGCAGCGCTACTCCCCGCTTGAGGTAGCGCTCGGGGAGGAGGGCGGTGACGTGGGATCCGAATTGTCCGCCCAGGAGCACGGCCGGCACGACCCAGAGCACCAGGTTCCACGGGATCCCCAGGCCTGAGCGCGAGAGCAGCGCGGCCTGCACCGCGCTGGCAGTGACCACAACAGGGAGGACCACGGCGACGCCGGTGCCGATGGCGACTCTGGCGGGCCACTTCAGGCGCAGCATGAGCTGGCTGCTGGTCGCCTCGCCGATGCCCATGCCGACCAGGCCGGTCACGCCACCGGCCACTACCGTCACCCCACGCGTGGCAGCCGGCCTCGGGTCCGGCGGGCAGACATAGAGTTGGCCGTCCGCCGCTCTAATGAGCAGCCCCAGACTGGCCGGGAACTGGGCGGGGTCGCCGGTATCAACCTGGCCCGGTTCCCCGGGTGCGGCACGCCAAAGCAGGAGGCCGAGGCCGAGCAGTGCTGCGGCGATGATGAGGAGAAGCGAGGGTCCGGAAATGGTGTGCGCCAGGACCGCCGCTCCCGCCGCACTAGGCACGGCCAGCGCCGCCAGTACCCGGGCGTGGGCCCACGAGACCGTCCCCTGACGCGCGTGGCCGAGGAGCCCACTGGAGTAGCCGACGACCTCGACAATGAGTGCCGTCGCGACGGCCTGACCGGGGGTGAGCGCGGCCACCCCGAGCAATGGGAATCCCAGCGCGAAGAGGGGCGCAAACATTGTGGCCCCTTCGACGGCGGCCGCGCACGCCGTCGCGCATATCGGAACGGCGAGCGGAAGCATCCACCAGTAGGCGGTCCAATACGACCAGTCCATGGGTTGCTCTTGACTCGAAGATCAGGAGCCTGGCGTCTGGAACCCCAGAGCCGCCAGCCGGCTCCCCGTCTCCCGATACGCTGCGGCGACGAGCTCGGACGTGGCCGAAAAGTTCAGGCTGTGTGCGTGCAGGTCGGCGTCGACCGACCAGATGTATGTGCGGACGTGGTCCGGCGGGCTGGCGCAACTCTCTCGGGTGCGATCCACGGCCATGCCAAAGGTCTGGGCAATGATCCCCATGATCGAGCCGAAGTCGTAGCCCGAGCTCGCGCAGCAAGCGCAGCGCATGGCATAGATCTCGGTGGCGCCCCGCTCGATCGCCTGGCCGAGGGGAAGGTCCGCCGAAAGGCTCCCGTCCACCAGGTAGCGCCCGTTCAGATGGACCGGGGGAAGCAGGCCAGGAATGGCGATGCTGGCTGTGAGAGCCGGCTCCAGCGGTCCCCGGTCCAGGACGACAGCCTCACCCGTGGCCAGATCGGTGGCCACCACGGCAAGCGGGAGCGGCAAGCCCTCGAAACGCCCGCTCCCCAGATCCCGCAGGAGACGCCGAAGCCGCCGTCCCAGCGTGAAGACGGAGGCCTCCCGCAGCCCGCGGAGCAGAATGCGCCGGTTGAACCGGAAAACGTCCCGGAAGCGAAGGCTCCGCCAGATGGCGGCTAACTCATCCGGGTGCCCGCCTGCCGCCAGGAAGGCGCCATTCAGCGCGCCCACGGAGCTGCCCACGATCCCGTCGAAACGGATCCCATGCTCCCACAGGGCCTGGACAAACCCCGCCTCGATCGCGCCACGGCTGCCACCGCCGCAGAGCACCAGGTAGCGCACCGGCATCACCGCTCCCTGCCCCAGCGTGTCCGAACTTCCCAGCCGCCCTCCTTCACCTCGGCGACTTCGTGGGGAGCGAGGCGCCCACCCGGCACGCTCGCACCGCCAGCAGGTTAAAAACGCCCGCCGCGAAGACGGTGGCGAATCCTAGAAACGCCAGCGGGACCCAAACGAAAAGCCCGCCCAGGGTAACAGCGCTCGCCACCACCGCCAGCGCAAGCGGCGCGGCGCGGCCGTGACAGCGGCGGCCCTGCCACACCCCCCAGAGCGTCACGGCCAGCGCCACCCCCAGCAACGGGATCAGCACCGCGTCCAGCAGCAGGAAGCCCAGACCAATACCGGTCACCACCGCCAGCACGGGCACCACGCCCGCACAACACAGGAGCGCCAGGAACGAGCCGGCCAGGCCAGTTGCCGTGGCCCGATTGCTCTTCGAGGCCGTTGTCTCAACCAACCTCATGCGCCCTCCCCGCTGTGCTGCCATGTACCACTTTGCTCCCGGATGACTTGCGGGCAACATACCCTAGTGGGTATAATGCCGCAAGGCCGCCGCCTGGTTCCGCTGCCCCCCCGCCCGGTGATGCTCCGCAGCCCCAGGTGCGACTCGCCCGAAGCGCTTGAGCGGACGCCCTTTCTTGGGTCAGGCCCATACCCCGTTGGTATGGGTCCACGCGCGACATGGAACCATCTCGGGGTGCTCTCGTTTTGCTTGGGACAGCCGGCGGGGCGCCGGCGTCGCAAATTCCATGAAGCTTGGGGCAGATCGAGGTGCCGGCGCCCCTTTTCGCCGGGCTACATACCCCCGCGGGTATAAGGCGACATGATGCAGGTGGCAGCGCAGAGCGGACTCGAAGGAGATCGGAGCGCCCGGCGTGCCGGACCGGCAAAGGCAAGGACGATGACCGAGGCCGAGTGGCGGGAAAGTTTCGAGCGCGAGGCGCTCCCGCACCTGGCCGGGCTGTATTACTTCGCGCTGAAGCTCTCGGCGGATGAGGGGATCGCGCAGGATCTGGTGCAAGAGACGTGTTTGCGCGCATACGGCGCGTGGGAGCGCTTTGCGCTGGGGACGAACTGCCGGGCGTGGCTGATGAGGATCCTGTATCGCGAGTTCCTGAAGCACCGGCAGCGAGAGCGGCGATGGATAACATACCAGGAGGATTACTTAGGCGAGCAGCCGGCCACGTGGGAGGCTGAGGTCGGGGCAGAGGTCTTCGGGAAGGTGCTGGACAAGGAGGTCCAGGCCGCCCTGGACGAGCTGCCGGAGAGGTTTCGTGCGGTGGTGATTCTCTCCGATCTGGATGAGTTGCGCTACGCGGAGATCGCGCAGGTGCTGGGCATCCCCGAGGGCACCGTCAAGTCGCGCCTCGCCCGTGGCCGCGAGCATCTGAGGAACCGCCTGATCGGCTACGCCCGGGCGCGTGGCCTCCTGGGGAGCGTAACTCAGGCCAATGGTAGCGCGGCCGATGCCCATGCCTAGCTTCGGGTCGCCCGCGGAACCCCTGACGTGCTCGTCGGCCCTCAGGCTCCTTGACGAGTACGTCGACAACGAGTTGCCCCCACACGTGGCCGCTCGCATCGAAGCGCATCTTGCTGGGTGTGACGGGTGCCCGAAAAAACTGGAGCTAGAGCGCGCCTTCCGGGAGGTGCTCCGGCGCCAGCGCGAGCGGCGCGCCGTCCCGCCGGGTCTCCGCGAGCGCGTCCTGGACGCCATTGGACAGTGCTGGCGGATCGACCCGTCCGCCTTCTGGGAGTAGACCGGCGAGATGCCGCTTTCCCTTGCCCTCAGTCTGGACCTCCGGGTGGCCTGGCTGGCTCCGCCGTGGGGCGCCGCAGAGCGCCGCTGTATGCGGAAGGCGTCCCGAACGGCGTGCGAAGGACTGGTGAGCGTCCTGCTCGGGTGCGAGGCCAGAAACTCACCGGGCCGGGCGCTGGTCCGGCTTCAGAATTCCGCCCCGAATGAGGGCGGACGACTCCCTTCATCGATCTGCTCTTTGCAGCTCTGGGCCTGCTGGCGGTTGGCTTGAGCCTGTGGGCGCGCCGGCGCCAGCCGGCCCCCCAGGCTCCGCCTCCGGGAAGCACAGCAGAGATCATCCTCACCGGGTTGGCCCTGGGCGCGGCTGCCGTAGCCCCCAACATTCTGGTCGTGGCTCTCACGCCCGGGATGCCGCAAATGCCGCTCCTCACCAGGGTCTTGCTGCTCCCGTCCCTGGTTGTGCGGGCGGGCGTCGCGATGCGCGGCTGGCAGGGGCGGGTTCGAGCGCCTGGAGAACCGGCTCGCAGTGGGCCTCTGGGTCGGCGCAGCAGCCACCGGCGTGCTCGACGTTATCCGGCTCACGGGCTTCTCGCTGGGTATCATGCCGGGCAACATGCCGCGCATGTACGGCGTACTCTTCCTGGACCGAATGGCGCTGGGGCCCAGCGTCGCCTCCGACCTGGTCGGCTATCTGTACCAC
>JACQVE010000062.1 GCA_016209965.1 Gemmatimonadota bacterium
CTGCGCGTGCTGAAGGGGTTGCGGCTGGAACCAGCGCCGCGGGTGCGGGCGGTCACCGTGACGCCCGTGGGGATCGAGCGGCGCCTGGAGGTAAACGGCGCAGCGGTGGCCGAGCGCATCTTTGTGGCCGGGGATGCGCCGGTGGTGGTCGTGGAGTGGCGCGCAGGCAGCGGGGCCGCGTTCTCGATCTCGTGGGAAACGGACCGGCGGCCCACATGGCTCAACTCCCCAGGGGCCCCGGGCCCTCTCAGGTGGCGCCGGCAGGGTCGTGCGCTGCTTGTCCGAGAGGACGGGCCGGACGATGCACGTCTCTTCCTCTTCAGCCGAGCGCCCGAGCAGTGGACGGTCTCTGATGCGTCGGATGAAGGCGTGGCCGCGCTGGCTGCCCGGGTCAGCGTCCGCCTCGCGCCGGGCGAGAGCCTGCGCCTGGCCGTGATGGGCACGGCCGAGGGCGATGCCGCACTCGAGGAAGCCCTCGGGGCGCTGGGCGACGCACCGGCGCTGGTGCTGGCGCGCCAGGCTGCAGCACGTCGCCTCGAGGGCGAGCGCCTGCGGATCGAAGCATCGGAACCGCTCGCGGGTGCAGCCCTCGAATGGGCCGAGCACCGGCTTGGCAGCTACCTGGTGGACGCGCCCGGCCTCCGCGGGCTGGTTGCGGGGTACGGCGCGTCGCGGCGCGAAGCGGGCAGCGGCCGATCGGGCTGCGCCGGGTACTTGGGCTGCGACGCTTGCTGGACCGCCCTCGCCTGTCTGGCCGCCGGTGATTTCGCTACGGCCGGCGATGCCCTGCGGTTCCTGGCCGAAGCCCAGCACATCACGGGCGACGGCCTGCAGGCGTCCACCACTAGCGGCGCCCTCCGCCGCCAGGCCGCCGATTCGACGCCGCTCTGCTTGTTGCTCCTGGCCCGCTACGTGGCCTGGACCGGCGACCTCGAAGTCGCGGCCCGCCACTGGGAATTCGTGCGCCGGGCATACGAGCTCTGGCGGACCGACCTGGGCCGGCAGGGGCTGACTGCGAACACGCGCGCCGGCCGCGGCGGCCCCGAGGCCGGAGCCTTGGCCGGCGGCGCGATCCCGTTTTGCGACGCCGGGATCTGGGCCGCCGCGCTGCGGGAGCTGGCGGACGCGGCAGAGAGCCTGGGTGATGAGCCCTTCGCCATAGGGTTGCGCCGAGGGGCGGCGCGGGCGCGGGCGGCGCTGGAGCGCAGCTTCTACAGTCAAGCGCGGGGCGCGTTCGCCTCGCAGCTCGATGAGCGGTCGCACGCCGCGTCCTTCGCGGGAACGGGAACGGGATCAGGATCGGGAACGGAGCCGGCATCCGCCTGGGAGCACGAATGGGGGCAGACGGCGGCGCAGGCCGTGCCCTTGCTGCTGGGCGCCGTCGAGCCCGAGCGCATGGCGGGCTGGCTCGATGCCCTCGCCGGCGAGGAGTTCACAGCACCCTGGGGCGTGCGGCTGATCGGCCGCTCCGACCCGCATTATGACCCCACCAGCCTCCAGGGTGGCGCGGTCTGCCCGCTCTACACCGGCTGGGTGAGCTGGGCCGAGTACGCCGCCGGCCGGCCGGGATCCGCGTTCCGGCACTGGTGGATGAATGTCGAGCAGGGATTCCGCCACCAGCGCGGCGCCTGGCCGGAGGTGCTGCACGGCGAGGAGGGCCGGAGCATTGGCGGGTGCCCGGACCACGCCGCGTCCACGGCCATGGTGATCGCCCCGCTGGTTTTCGGGCTGCTGGGCGCGGAACCCGACGCGCCGCGCCACCGCCTGCGGCTGCGGCCGCAGCTCCCGGAGTCCTGGGACCACCTCGAGGTCGAGCGGCTCCGGGTCGGCGACTGCGACCTTGCCTTGCGCTACCGCCGGGAGGCGGGCCGGCACGTTTTCCGTATCGAGCAGGAGAGCGGCGCCGTGCCCCTGCGGCTGGTGTTCGAGCCCGCGCTGCCCGGCCGCTTGCAGGCTGCGCGCGTCGACGGCCGTGCTGCGCAGCTCGATGCCCGCCCGTTCGGCGAGCGCTGGCTCACGCCGCTCCAGCTCGCGCTCGACCACGAGCGCACGATCGAGCTGACGGTGCAAACACCGGCTCCTGTGGCCGGCACCACGACGGACCCCGCCGCGCCCAGGCCACCAGAGGCGCCGCACCATTAGGCTGGCGAATGACGGACGACCGCACATTCGCAAGTGACACGGGCGACGCGGCTGCCGGCGGCCCCGCCGGCACTGCCCGGACTCCCGCGCCGCCCGAGGCGCTCGGGATCGAGGGCGAGCCTGCGCCACCACCCCGCCGCTCGGCGCGCCAGCGCCTGGCGCTGGCGGCAGTGGTCGTCATCGCCGTGGTCGGACTCGCGCTCGCCTTCGGCCGGGAGCGGCCGGCCGGCGCCGAACACTACGGCCTCGCCTCGGTCCTGCCCGCGCTGGTGACGCTGGCCATGGTCTTCGTCACCCGCGAAGTCATCAGCTCACTGTTCCTTGGCATCGTTGTGGGAGGCGTGGTCAGCGCCAACTGGAACATCATGGACGCCTACCTGCTGCCCTCGATAGCCAGCGACTCCTACGCCCTGATCCTGCTGGTCTACCTCTGGGCACTGGGCGGGCTGATCGGCTTGTGGACGCGCACGGGCGGGGCGCAGCACTTTGCCGCCTGGGCCGGCCGCCACGTGGTGCGGGGTCCGCGCAGCGCCAAGCTCTTCGCCTGGCTCATGGGCCTTGTCTTCCATCAGGGAGGCACCATCTCGACCATCCTGGCGGGCACGACGGTACGGCCGGTCACGGACGCGGAGCGTGTCAGCCACGAGGAGGTCTCCTACATCGTCGACTCGACGGCTTCCCCCGTCGCCAGCATCATCCCGTTGAACGCCTGGCCCATCTACATTGGCGGCCTGGTCGTGGGCACGACGCCGCTCTTCCTCACCCAGCAGCAGGCCATCAGCTTCTTCTTCCGCGCGGTGCCCTTCAACTTCTACGCGCTCATCGCGGTGCTGATGACCCTGCTCTTTGCGCTCGAGGTGCTGCCCTGGGAGGGGCGGCGCATGCGGGCGGCGCGGCGGCGCGCGCGGGAGACTGGGCGGCTGAACGCACCCGAAGGCCGGCCACTGGTCGCGGAGGAGCTGACCGAGCTGCGCGTCCCCCGGGACTACCCGACCGGGCTCTCCGATTTCCTGCTGCCCCTGGGCATACTGATCGGCGTGGCCGCCACCGGTGTGCTGCCGGGACTCCTGGCCGGCGACATCTCCCGCATCCGTGTGCCCATTGCCGAAGCCTTCGGGCTCGCCGTGCTCAGCGCCATCCTCCTGGCATTGCTCAAGGGCATGAGCGTGCAGGAGGCGGTGAACGGGTTCGTGGATGGCGCCAAGGGCGTGACCATCGGCGCCATCATCCTGGGACTGGCAGTAACGCTGGGGCAGGTCTCGAAATCGCTGGGCACCGCCGCCTACGTTGTCGAGATCGCCGCCGGCTGGGTGCAGCCCGCGCTGCTGCCCGTGCTGTTCCTGGGCATCAACATGGCGATTGCATTCTCGACCGGGACCTCCTTCGGCACCTACGCCGTCGTCTTCCCCATTGCCATGCCCCTGGCCTACGCGGTCAACCCCGACCCCTTCTACATGACCCTGTGCTTTGCCGCGGCCGTGGGCGGCTCGACGTTCGGCGACCAGTGCTCGCCCATCTCCGACACCACGATCCTGAGCTCGCTGGCGACGGGCGCGGACATGATGGACCACGTGACCACTCAGCTCCCGCTGGCACTGCTGGCCGCCGGAGTGGCCGGCGCGCTGTACACAGTGCTGGCCCTGCTTGTGGCGTAAAAAAAGATCCGCCCCGCAGGGGCGGATCCTCGAGCCTGACGTCCGTCGGACCGGCGGCTATTTGGGATCCATCCAGCCACCCTCGCTCAACAGCTTGCGCAGCCTGGCCGGCCGCTCGCCCAGCGCGGTGCGCACGATCGACCGCGCCACCGTGATCCGCTCGTCATCCGAGAGCTGGTCGACCACGGCAATCGGAGCGCCGTACCGCAGGAGCAAGCGCTTCGCGTCCTTCGCCACAGTGTCTTCCATCGGTCCTCCGTACCGGGAAATCTTTTCTGTAATCTACGCGAAATCGCGCTGCGGTGCAACATTTCTGCGCACTCACGTTTCGCATGCGCCGCTGCCGGATGCGGACGTGAGGACCGTCAAGCGGCCGGCTGGCACCACGGCCTGCCTGTCCAGGCCGAAGAAGGTATCGAGCATTCCCCAGGAACGGGTGCCATCTCAGGGAGTGGTGCGCTGCCCCAGTAGTCGCGCCAGCTCGCGGCGCGCGGCGGCGACGTTGGCGGCGGGCGCGCCGCGCTCGGGCTGGGGACGTAGCGCCAGGTAATGGCGGTAGGCGCGGATCGCGCCTTCGCGGTCGCCGGTTCGCGCGGCCAGCCGCGCCTCGCCCAGCAGCAGGGTGGAGAGGAAGTAGGGGTTGCCGATAATGAAGCCGCGGCGCCGCGAGGCGGCCAGGGCCTTGTCCCATTCGCCGCCCTGCTCGTGCAGGCGCATGGACACGACGCTGGCCGCCTCGAGCCACCACTGCTGCCAGGTCGGCGTCAGGAGCAGCGAATCGAGCCGGGCGCGGCGGGCCGCCGCTTCGGGTCCGCCCGCCCGCGCCGCCCGCATCGCCTCCAGCCATTCGGCGCACAGGCCGTACGTGCTGGCGGCGGCGGGATCGTCGCCGGCGGCCACGGCCGCGCGCAGTCGAGCAATCCCTGTCCCGACCGCTTCCGCCTGGCCTTGATCCGCGCGCCAGTGCTCGGCCAGGCAAAGCGCGGTGCGCTGGAGGCGCCGGTCGCCGAGACCGGCGGGCTGGGCGGTGCGGGCGCGGGCTTCAAGCCGGGCGACGGCGGCGGCGCCCATGGCGGCGTCGCCATCAGCGAAGAGCGCGGCGAGCGCCTGGCGCACCGGCAGCGACGAGTCGCCTGGCCCGGGAACCCGCCTGCTGCCGCCTGTTCGCAGCGCCTCCGATGGCCGGCCGGTATTCAAAGCCAGGGCATAGCGAAGCCAGAGGTTGTCGGCGTACTCGGCGGTGCGGCCAGCCCGCCGGTCCAGCGCGGCGGCAGCGGGTGCGGCGTCGGCCACGGGCCAGCCGGCGAGCTGGGCCAGCCAGGCGACCTCGCGCAGGTCGGCAATGCTCATGGAGCTGAAGCGGGAGCGCACGGTATCGAGCCAGGCAGCGTCGCTCAACGCATTCGCCACCTGCCAGGCCAGGTGCGAGGCGGCCCGCTGCTCGGGCACGAAGCGGCCGAAGTAGCGGTCGGCCAGGCGACGCAGCCCCACGGTGTCGCCGTGCAGTGCGCGCACCGAGATCAGGTGGTGCAGCGCGGGCGCGAAGGCCGAGTCCACCTCGAGAGCTTCCCGAAACGCCGCCGCGGCGAGCGCGTGCGCGCCCGCGTGGCCGAGCAGGGCGCCGTGATGGAAGTAGGTGTCGCCCAGCTCGTACCACGCTTCCGGGCTGTCCGGCCAGGCGCCGACCAGCTCCTCCCAGGCGGCAAGCAGCTCACCGGTCGGGACCACCCGGCCACCGGGGAAGTAGGGGAGGGCAAAGGCCAGCAGGAAGTCCCTGTCCCGGGGTTTCAGCCGCGACCGCTGCTTCCAGGCGATGCGCAGTCCGCGTCCCAGGCCCAGGTCCCGGCCGGTCCAGCTCGTGGCCAGGGCGAGCCCCAGCCCGGCCAGCGCGAAGCTCGAGTCAATGTCCACGGCCCGCAGGTAGGCGCGGGCGGCCTCTTCGAAGCGGCCGCGGCGGTAGAGACTCCGGCCTTCGAGGTAGGCGCGCAGGGCAGGGAGCGAGGCGCTGGTCAACACCTCGATGCGCTCGGCGTCCTCACCCGCGCCCCGCGAAAGGAGCTCGGCCGCCAGCCGGTCGAGTAGCGCGGGCAGCGAGTCCAGCGGCCCCGTCACGCCCTCCACGCGCGCCCGCACGCCGCCGGTCCGCGAGTCGTAAAGTGACGCCGTGATGGTGAGGCGGGCGGCGGTCCCGACGACCGCGCCCAGCAGGGCCTGCCCCGCGCCCAGGCGCCGCGCCGTGGCCAGGGCGGCGCTCAACGCGACGCGCCGCCCGCCCTCCGCCTGCGCTAGCTCCGCCGCGGCCAGGGTGGCGCGCGGGTCGACCGCCCGTGGCCCGCCCTCACCCGTCAGCTTCCGGGCCAGCAGCTCGACCATGCCCTCGCGCAGCCAGCCCAGCGAGGCGTCCGCGGCCGCCAGCTCGAAGGGCAGCAGCGCGACGGTGCCGGGCTCCAGGGGCGAGGCGCGGCCCCGCCACAACGCTCGCCCGCCCAGGGCCGCCACCAGGAGCAGAAGGGCGAGTCCGGCCAGCCATGCCCGTCGGCGTCGCAGCGGAAGCGAGCCCGGCGCGAGCGGGGGCGCGGGTGCGGGCGACGGCGCCGGGAAGGCCGGCGTTGCGGCCGGCGCCGCTGCGGCCGCCGCGAGCATAGGCGGCCCCCCCGGCGCCGGCGGTAGGGGCGGCGGAGGCGGCAGGGCGCGCAGGCGCCCCGCCAGGTTGGCGAGCTCCAGGGGAGGCTCGATCCCGAGCTCCTCGCGCAGCAACGCCGTATGTGCTGCCGCCTGCTGCAGCGCCGCCGCCCGCTCGCCGGCCGCCTCGAGGGCCGACACCAGCCGCAATGCGACCCGAGAGCTGTAGGGGTCGTGCGCCGCGAGTCGCCGCCACCACCGGGCCGCCGCTGCGGCGTCGCCCGCCGACTCCGCCACACCTGCGAGCTGCTCGATCACGCTGGCATACACGGCCGCCAGCCGGTCCCGCTGCGCCTCGGCCCAGCGCTCGAACTCGAGCGCGTTGCTCAGGAAGAAGCCGTCCAGCAAGGGGCCGCGGTAGAGCGCCGCCGCCGCTTCCAGTTCGCCGCGGCGGACC
This sequence comes from Gemmatimonadota bacterium, assembly GCA_016209965.1. NCBI lineage: Bacteria > Pseudomonadati > Gemmatimonadota > Gemmatimonadota bacterium. The sequence continues at coordinate 6,877 of JACQVE010000062.1, forward strand.
GCGCTCTCGAAGGCGGCCACATCGCTGGTCAGCAGTGCCGCGTTCAGGCGCAGGTCGTCGCCCTCGGAGAAAAGCAGCTCGGCGCCCAGCGGCTGGCGCAATGCGTAAACCGACGCGCTGAGCAGGTCGCGCGCGTGGGCGGCGTCCCGCTCCGGCCAGAGGTAGGCGAGGAGCTTGTCGCGACTCAGCGTGCGGTTGGGCGCCAGGGCCAGCAGGGCGAGCAGCCCCAGGCGGCGCCGCTGCACGGCGCGGCCGGTGACCAGCTCCACGCCGCGCCGCAGTGTCGCGCCCCCCAGGAGCTCGAGTACGTACGGCGGCGCGGAGTTCAACGCGGTTCAGTCTGCGTTCAGAATGGATTCGGAGGATCGCTCATACTTATGCGCGCCGCAGCCCGCGGCAACTCCGCCGCCCTGTGCCGCGCCCGCCGTATGCCACCCGATTCCAGGGCGCGCGCGGCAGCGGAGGAGCCACGGGGACTGCGATCAATCTCAACTTTCTTGCGGAGGTGGAAGATGAAGTACCTCGTCACCATGGACTTCGTGGACCCGGGTCCGCTCCTGCCGCTGCAGGGGTTCGCCGACATGCTGGACCAGTTGGTGATTCCCGGGCTGGAGGCGTGCGCGCGGCTCGAGGCGGAAGGGAAGATCGCGGGCGGCCTACTGGCCGGCGCCCGCGCGCTCGCGTTCCTTGCCGAGGCCGGCTCCAACGAGGAGCTGGACGCGTTGCTGCACGGCCTGCCATTCTGGGGCGTGCTGCGCACGACAACCACGCCGCTCCAGAGCTTCGCCAACCGGGCCAGTCAGGATCGGCGCGCCCGGGACCAGCTTCGAGCCATGGCTCGCTGAGCGGCGGCTCGCTCGGGGACCGGGGGCCCAACCCGAGATGTGCCCCGACGGCCTCGGCTAGCGGCCAGGTCCCCGCGCCGTTCCCGCGCAGCTGGTGCTCACCGTACTTGTGAGCTCGACCACTAGCTTCGCGGGGTCGGGACCACCTCGAGGGCCGGCGCCGCCGTGGTGACCTGGCGCGCGGCCGCCTCGATCAGCTTCTGCACGTCCAGTCCCAGGACGGAGGACATGGCCTCGATGACGCGCAGCGCGGCGTGCACGCGTTGATTGGCGGCGGCGGCGACGGCGTCGCCCCGGCCACCGTCCAGTACCACGACGCGGTCGATCTCGATGCCTTTGACCGCTTCCACCGCTACGCCCAGCAGTGCTGGCAGCTTCTCGGCGAGAAAGACGGCTACTGCCTGATCGCCCGCCGCTCGGATCTGCTCAGCGAGCATCTGCAGCACCTGGGCCTGCGCTCTGCCGTTCTCCAGGATGGAGGCCGCGGCGCCCCGCGCCGCCGCCTCCGCGGCGGCCTGCTCCGCCTGGGCCGGGATCACCGTCTCCGCCTGAAGCCGCAACTTGTCGCGTTCAATGTGCTGCTGCTCGAGCGCCCGCTGCCGCTCGACTTCCGCGATCTCGACGTTCACCTTGGCCAGCCGCTCGGCCGCCTCACCCTCCTGGTTGAGCTGCGCCTGCCGGACGCGCGTCTGCGTCCACTCTTCGGCAACCTGCTTCTCGTTGCGCGCCTTGGCCACCTCTTGCTGGCGACGGTTGTCCGATTCCGCGATCTCCGCCTGCCGGATGACCTCCGCGGTCATGCGCCGGCCGACCGCGGCCAGGTAGCCCACGTCATCGGAGACGTTCTGGATCTTCAAGGTGTCGAGCTGCAGCCCCAGCTTGTGCAGGTCCTGATCGGCTTCCTGCGTCAGCTCTGCGGCAAAGCGCAGGCGGTCCTCATTGACCTCCTCCGGCGTAAGGGTGGCCAGCACACCGCGCAGGTTGGCGGAAAGCGTCTCCTTGGCCAACCCCTCGATCTGCGCCGGCGTCTTCCCCAACAAGCGCTCGACGGCGTTGTGAAACGACGCCTCGGGTTCGGAGGCGATCTTCACATTGGCCACTGCTTGCACGGTCAGCGGGATGCCACCCTTGGAAAAAGCGTTGTGCACCGAAAGCTCGATGGGAATGGTAGCCAGCGACATATGCTTGACTTCTTCGATAATGGGCACGCGCAGTGTGCGGCCCCCGCTCACCACCCGATAGCCGATCCTGCGCCCACTGCTCAGCGCGCGGCCCCGGCCGGTAATCACCGCGGCCGCGTTCGGCGGCACAATGACCGTCAGTCTGCGGATGGTGCTGATGAGCACCACAGTGGCGAACAAGACCATCCCGCCGATGACCACTCCGGAAAACGGATCTAGGTTGAACATGGAGGTTCTCCTGTCAGCGCCCTGCCGGTCAAAAGCTCAATGGGCGGGTGTCAGTTCGCTCAGCGGAGCCACCAGCGCGGTTCCGCCCTGGATGTCCATGATGACGACGGACCTCCACTGCTGCAGCTCCGGGGCGTCCGCATCATACGGCCTGGCCAGCAGCTCGACGGTGCGCTCCGCGCGCTGAACCAGGATCTTGCCCGGCATACGAGGCGACAGCGGCACCGTAACCGTGGCATGCAGGCCAATGAATTCCTGGTCACCAGCCGGCTCTCCCGATTCCGTGGCCCGCAGGTAACGGAACACGGTTGCGCTGATTCCGGCCACGAGTACGCCGGCGAGCGCCGCCAATGCCAGAACAGCGGGCAGCGCGCGCCCGCCCCACGCCCAGCTCAGCGTCGCGCCTACGCCACCGAAGGCGAACAGGAAATAGGTGACAGTGCGTAAGGAAAGCACCTCCATGCCACTGGCGTAGTGGTCAAACCAGTGCAGGTGGTGCTCGTGATCGCCCAGGTCGGCGAAAATGGAAAGCAGCAGCAGCCCGCCGCCTAGGACCAGGGCGAAGAGGAACAGCTCGAGCATAGCGGCCTCACGCGCGGGACGGCGGACGAGACAGATTCGGTCACCCGGCAGGCCTGCCGAGGCTGGGTTGCAGAAGTGTCAGGAAGTATGGGTTGCGGCCCGTGACGGCGTCAATGGTGCCCGTACCCGGCGACCTGAGCCCGGAGCCAGGCGACCCCGTGGCCGGGGGTTGGCTCTACAACTCAGGACCGCGGGAGGCGGAGGACGTCGATGCCCCGTAAGAGCATCGCCGCGCCGGAAGTACGAATCCGGTCGGCATGGGCACGACCCGCCCTCGGCATCACAGCCCGGGACACGTAATGGCCGCCTGCCCGAAGGAAATCGAAAAGATACAGTCGAGCGGCTGGACCTTCCCCCACGGCTGCAGCGGGTCACCGACGTTGACCTTGGGCCACTGCGCAAATCTGACCGGGATTCGCCCCTCCGTCTCAAGATGATTGTAGGCGTTGTCATTGTGGGCCGATGCGACGATTACGCTCGCGAACACAACCTCGCTTTGCCCGGGCGACGTGAGGTGTACAGCGTAAGCGAAATGGCGGGATTCCAACTTGTAAACGACTAACGGCACCACGTGTTGGTGCGAGACATACAGGGCCGGTGCGCTGCCAGCCGGCCAGAACTTTGCCGCCGCTGGGTTGAGCTGTAGTTTCACGAGAGCCACTGCGCAGCGGCGCCCGGCGGCAAATATGTCGCCCGCCATGGGAGTTTGCACGTGGGGCCAGGGTTGGACCACGGCCCACGGCTCGAGGGGCTTGTAGGGTGGGTCGGGCTCGTGAAACAGCACCAGGCCCTCCCAGTCTACCGTGTTGACCACGGTGCTGCAGGGCAAAGCCCAGCTCGAGGTCAGGTTAACGTCGACAATTTGCCAACTGTTCCCGGGTGCGTCCCCTGGCTGATTCGGGACCCCGATGTACTTCAAAGCGCAGCCGGATGCGCCAGTCAGCAGGGCAAGCAATGCGGCCAGGAAAGAGTATGGAGGCCGCTTGACGAGGCATGCTACGCTTTTCATTGTGGGCCCCCAATGTCTGCGCCTTGGCCTCTTCACGGCAGCCCGTTAGCGAATTGTGGCCCGGCGCGCGGTCCCCTGCACCCCGTCCGAGAAGACGAGCTCGAGCTCGCGCGCAGCCGTGCCGATTGTGACCGCGCCTTCCCGCGCAAAGCTGAGCACCAGTCCCGTGCGCGGATCCCGCACCATGACCATGGGGTAGGCGCCGCCATCCCAGCTCAGCTCGACGACGTCGCCTGCCCGCCGCCTGAGTGAAGCCCGCGGGGGCGCCGGCGCCGGCCCCGCAGCCGCCGCCGCGAAGGCGGCCGGAGAGGCGCGCGTGGCCTCCCCCTCCGGGCCGGACACGCGCAGCACGGCCAGCCGGTCCGGCTCCAGCAGGCGTGCCGGGATGGCGAACGCGAACGAGGCCGCAGGCTGCGGCCCGTCCACCAAGTCGGCCGGCCGGAACGCGAAGGAGAACAGCCGCGCGCCTCCCGCATCCAGGCCCTCGAGGGTGTAGGGGCCGGGCTCCCTGGGCAGCACTGGCCGGGTCAGCACCGGGAACGCGGGCTCGAGCACCAGCCGGCCGCGTGAGATGCCTCCCCAGACCAGCAGGGACAGCTCCGGCCCGGCCGCGGCGGCGGGGGGCGGCTCGAAATTGGTGGCGCGGTAATTCAGCACGCCCCTGTAAGTGTAATCGCTGATCCAGGGATTGGCGCAGTAGCTCACGATGTCCGGCAATGACGGGCTTTTGAGGGCCGAAGCGGCCACGTCCAGGCCGTATACGCCAATGACGCCGTTCGCGTAGGGGTATTCGGGGTCCGGCCCGGCCGGGCTGCCGCAGGGGGAGTGCAGCCGGTTCCAGTTATGCGCCCACTCGTGCGCGGCGATCTGGCCGCGGCCGGTCAGCCCGGCGCTGCCGTCCGGCGTGTCCCAACCCCACGCCGCCGTCCCCGGGGAAATGGCGATGCCGGCGCCGGTGGAGCCGCTGAACGGCACTTTCACCACGCCGTAGTAGTAGCGCGGCGAGTTGTCGGCGACGCGGAGCGCGTCCAGTTCCCGGAGCAGGATGCCCCAGCCGTCATTGGCGTCGTCCACCGTGAGCACCGCGTTCGTGCTGTATGCCGCCCGGATATCCGCGTCCACGCTGGGCAGCGGGTAGACCTTGCCCGTCAAGGAAGTGTAGTCCGCCTTGTTGGACTCGGTCACGTCTCCGGTCAGGTTGTTGCTGGCCGCGAGGCGCACGGGCACCAGCCGGAGCTGAAACGCGTTCGCCGTGCGCACGTCCAGCGCCTGCGCCGTGCCGGAAGCGGGAAAAGTGTTGTCCGTCTTGTCCGCCTCGAGCAGCGTCCGGTCCGGGTCGGCATCGGCCAGGATCGAGACGTTGGGCTGGATGAGCGAGCCCGGGATGGCCGTGTTCCAGGACGCCGTCAGCGGCTCCTCGTTCAAGGAGGTGGGCACGGAGGATCCGGGCGCCGCGATGGTCCGCGTATCTAGCAGGTTGCTCCCCTGATAGAAGCGCACGCGCACCACCGGCGTGGCGCTGTTGCTCTCGTTGGCCGTGACGAAGACCCGGAGATAGGCGTTCCGATCCTTCACCAGCGGCACGCTGCCCGACTGGGTCTGCGTGCTCTGGGTCAGATACAGCGCCTGGATCTTGAGATTGAGCGTGAGCGCCGTAGCGCTGAAGCTCACAG
>JACQVE010000063.1 GCA_016209965.1 Gemmatimonadota bacterium
GCGGAGTCGAAGGCTTCATAGCCGCGGGAATCGTGGAGGTCGACGCTGTCCACTCCGCCGAGATCAGTCACGTGCTCGAGCACCACTGTCTCACCGTTCAGGTTCTGGTCCCACAGCTCGATGGGGTACGGGATGGGCGAGGCCTGGAACATGGGTGTGGGGAAATCGATCTGCTGCTCCGGGCCGCACGCCGCAGCGCCCAGCAGCAGCACCACCCGGCTGCCAGCCTGCAAAGCGCGGGGCATGGCCCCCGGCAACCTGCGCCACCTCACCGGCCACCCCCCGCGCCACCGCGTGCCTCGGCCTGCAGCTCGGCCAGCAGATTCAACGCCTCGAGGGGCGTGAGCCGCTCGAGCTCGAGGCGCCGCAGCCGATCCAGCACAGGCGGGTCGGCCGGCAGGAACAGGGAGAGCTGGTCCGCGGCCGCCGCCGCGCTGCCCGCCCGCCGCCCGAGACGGCCCAGCCCCACGGCGCCGCCGGAGTGAGCGCCCTCCAGATCCCTCAGGATCTCGGCCGCTCGCTGAACCACGCTACGCGGAACGCCTGCCAGCCGCGCGACCTGGATGCCGTACGAGCGGTCCGCGCCGCCCCGCTCGAGTCGGCGCAGGAAGATGACCTCGTCGCCCACCTCCTTGACCGCCACGTTGTAGTTGACCAGGGCCGGCAGCAGGTCGGCGAGCTGGGTCAGCTCGTGGTAGTGGGTAGCGAAGATGGTGCGCGCGCCGATCCGCTCGTGCAGGTGCTCGGTGACGGCCCAGGCAATGCTGACGCCATCGTAGGTCGCGGTGCCCCGGCCGATCTCGTCCAACAGCACCAGCGAGTCGCGCGTCGCGCCGTGCAGTATGGCCGCCGTCTCGTTCATCTCCACCATGAACGTGGAGGCTCCGCGCACCAGGTTATCCGACGCGCCCACGCGCGTGAAGATGCGGTCGCACACCGGCAGCCTGGCGGCCGCCGCGGGCACGAACGAGCCCACCTGCGCCAGCAACTGGATCAGTCCGACCTGTCTGAGCAGCGTGCTCTTCCCGGCCATGTTGGGGCCGGTCAGGATCATGATGCGCGCCTCCTCGTCGAGCACGACGTCGTTGGGGATGAACTCCTCGCGCGGCATCATGGTTTCGACGACGGGGTGTCGCCCGGCCGTAACCTCGAGGCCGTAGCCCGTGTGCACCACGGGCCGCACGTACGCTCGGCGCTCCGCCACTTGCGCCAGCCCGGCCAGCACATCCAGCACGGCGACCCGCCGGGCCGTGTCCTGCAGCCGGGCAGCCTCGGCCGCCACGCGGCGCCGCAGTTCGGCGAAGAGGCGGGCCTCGACCTCGAGGATGCGCTCCTCGGCGCCCAGCACCTTCGCCTCCCACTCCTTCAGCTCGGGCGTGACGAAGCGCTCGGCATGGGCCAGCGTCTGCTTGCGCTCGTACACTTCCGGCACGCGCTCGAAGTTCGAGCGCGTCACCTCGAGGTAGTAGCCGAATACCTTGTTGTAGCCAACCTTGAGCGAGGCAATCCCGGTGCGCGCCCGCTCCCGCGCCTGCAGCGAGGCAATGAACTCGCGCGCCCCGTCCCGCACGCCGCGCAGCTCGTCCAGCTCCGCGTCGTGCCCCGGCCGGATCACGCCGCCATCCGTCAGCGCGGCGGGCGGGTCATCGACCAGCGCGGCGCGCACCAGGTCGCGCACGTCCTCGAGCGCGTCCAGCCCTTCCGCCAGCTCGGCCAGCAGCGGGGAGGCCGCGCCAGCCAGGAGTGCCTGGAGGGCCGGGAGCGGCTCGAGCGAGTCGCCGAGCGCCTTCAATTCTCGGGGCGAGACGCGCGCGGCGCCCACCTTGGCCGCGAGCCGCTCGAGGTCGCGTACTCCCTTGAGCTCCGCCCGCACTCGCCGCCGCAGCGCTGGCTGCTCGAACAGCTCGGCGACCGACTCCTGTCGCCGCCAGATGGAGTCGGCCAGCACCAGCGGGCGGAGCAGCCAGCGGCGCAGGAGTCGCGCTCCCATGGGCGTGAGCGTCTCGTCGACCACGTCCAGCAGCGTGCCCGGCTGGCGCGTGCCGCGGCTCGACGCATCCGGCCGCAGCGGCTCGAGCAGCTCGAGGTTGCGCCGCGTCATCTCGTCCAGCGCCATGGCCGCGCCCGGCCGCTCGAGGCGCGGCGGCCGCAGGTTGGCCGCGCCCGCAGACTGCACCTCGTTCAGGTAGGCGAGGAGCGCACCGAGGGTGGCGAGCAGCGGCTCGTCCCCGTCCTGGAAGCCGAAGCCGTCCAGGGCCTGGACGCGGAAGTGGCGCCGCAGCTCCGCTGCCGCGACAGTGGGATCGAACAGCCAATCCGGGCGGAAGGTCAGCCGCGCGCCGAGCGCCGATAGCGCGCGGGCAGCGAGCGGCGCAGCCGGCTCCGCCCAGCTCTGGGGGAGCAGCAACTCGGCTGGCTCGAAGCGCGCCAGCTCGGGCTCCAGCTCGCCGGGCGGCGCCGTAGTGGCGACCAGCTCACCCGTGGACACGTCGGCCGCCGCCAGGGCAAAGGCGCTGCCCTCCACGCCCCCCGCGCCCGCCGCGCCCGCCGCGCCCCCCGCCTCCACCAGTGCGACCAGGAAGTTATTCTTGCGCTCGCTCAGCAAGCTGTCCGCCAGCACGGCGCCGGGCGTGATCGTCTCGATGACCTCGCGCCGCACAATGCCCCGCGCCTCGGCCGGATCCTCCATCTGCTCGCAGATCGCCACGCGCCGGCCCAGCCGCAGCAGCCGCTCGATGTACTCGTCGCGCGCCCGCACCGGCACGCCCGCCAGCGGCACCTGCGCCGCCGCCCCGTTATTGCGTGTGGTCAGCGTCAGGCCGAGCAGCCGCGCGCCATCTTCGGCGTCCTGGAAAAACATCTCGTAGAAGTCGCCCACCCGGAAGAAGACGAGCGCATCCGGGTGGCGCGCCTTCGCCTCACGCCACTGCTGCATCAGGGGAGTCTCGTCCTGCCTGGACATTCGGGGCGAACAGGGGAACCTGGTGGCTCGTCATCGCCTTCGGAGACCAGCCACCAGTGGTCAACTCGCTCGTGTTCCGAAGGATAGCGAAGCGGAGGACGGGCGGCAACGCCACTCCCTGCACCCCGCCCCAACGCGGCGAGGGCGGCAGGCAGCGACGTCGACCACCCGCTAGATTCGCCGTGCGCCGGCCTCTATATTTTGCCCTCCTGCCGGCCCCTTGCTCGACCCGGGAAGCTGCGGCGGGGTAGCAGCTCAGTGGTCGAGTTCGTAAGTACGGCCACGAATGCGGCCGTATTTGCGGATTCGACCACTAAGGGAGAAGGGGCGGGCGCTAACCGTGGATCGGGACTGTGCCGCAACGCATCCGCATCGATACGCTGTCTGACACCTATAACGCCGGTTACCTGCAGGCCGTCTACCAGGCGTATCTTCGCGACCCGGAGTCGGTAGACGAGTCGTGGCGGCGGCTGTTCGCGTCGGATGCGGCGGCGCGTGCCGGTTTCCCCGCGCGCGAGGCGGCCGGGCCTGCGGCGCCGCCCGCGCGCGCGCAGCTTCGTGCGGCCATGGCTGCGGGCGAGCTGGTAGACGCCTACCGGCTGCACGGGCACGCCGCGGCGCGGCTCGACCCGCTGGGTGGCAGGCGGCCGGGGCACCCCATGCTGGACCCCACCTTCCACGGCATCTCGCGCGAAGATCTGACCAGTATTCCGGCGGCGCTCCTGGGGTTCGAGCATGCCGGCCGGAGCATGGCCGAGGTGCTCGAGTGGCTCGAGGCGACCTACACGGGCACGATTGGCTACGAGTACGAGCACCTCGAGAGCCCGGAACGCCGGGAATGGCTGCGCGAGCAGATCGAGTCCGGTGTGCACGCCCGCCCGCTGGCGGCGGAGCAGAAGAAGCGGCTGCTGAGCCGCCTTACCGACGTCGAGGCGTTCGAGCAGTTCCTGCACCGCGCCTACCTGGGGCAAAAGCGCTTTTCCGTGGAAGGCACCGACGTGCTGGTGCCAATGCTCGAGCTGGCCATTGAGCGGGCCGCAGCAGCAGGCGCACGGGAGGTGGTGCTGGGCATGGCGCACCGTGGGCGGCTGAACGTGCTGGTCCACGTGATCGGCCGGCCGTACACGGCCATCC
>JACQVE010000064.1 GCA_016209965.1 Gemmatimonadota bacterium
CCAGAACACTTGCGTGGGCGCGGAACCGCCCTGCACCGAGGCCCTGACGTCCGCGGTGTCGCCCGCCCCGAGCTGGGGCACGGGCTCTGCGATCTGGACTGCCGTGATCGCCAGGTTGCCGGGCGGGCCACGCACCAGCTCGACAGGCGCGGGGTCCGAAGTGGTCCCCACCTTGACCGTCAGCGGCCCCACCTGCCCGCTCCACTGCACGCTTTGCTGGCCATTCTGCACGTTGAGCAGCTCGATGACCAGCCGCACCTGAACGGCCGCGCCGCCCTGGACCTCGAGCTCGAGCGCCAGCCGCCAGGGCGCGCTGTCAGGAGAGACTCGAAACTCCCTCTGCTTCAGCGGCAGGACGGAGTCGGTCGAGGCGTCCCTGGCCGTTACCCGAATGGTGTTGATGCCGGGCGAATCGGCCGCCAGCCCGCCCAGTGCGCTGAACCGGGGGATGAGCGTGATCGAGACCGTGCCGCCGGGCGCGAGCGGCCCGCCTGCGTCGCAGGCCAGGGCCGAAACCGCCAGCAAGAACACGAGTAGGCGCGGCAAGATGCGCTTTTCCATGGCGCTCGCACGGCGAAGAGGTTGCCGGGGCAAAAATATGCGAAGTCGAGGCTTTAAAAGGCGTGACCGTGCCAATATAGGCGGGCGTCCCGGCCGGCGTCAATGCAGACGATGCGGCGCATCCCGCCTACACCACGCGCCCCGGGCTGGCCGCCAGGACTTGCCCTGAACCCCTCGGCGCAGACTGCCTGAGGGGAGCCTCGAAGGGCTCGGGATAAACCCCGCCGAAGGGCGCCTGGGCAGGGGGACGCGCGTACTGCAGGCGCGCCGGCTACTGCGTTGGGCTGCTCCACATGCGCGCTGGGCTGTCCAGATCCGCCGCCCGAGCGGCTCCGGGCCTAGCGGCCGGTCACGTCACGGGCCTCTTCGAAGCGCCGCGCCACCACGTCCCAGTTGACCACGTTCCACCAGGCCTGCACGTAGTCAGGGCGCCGGTTCTGATACTTCAGGTAGTAGGCGTGCTCCCATACGTCCAGGCCCAGCACCGGGAGCTGCCCGTCCATGAGCGGGCTGTCCTGATTGGCCGTGGACAGGACCTTCGGCTTGCCCACGCCGTCCAGCACCAGCCACGCCCAGCCCGAGCCGAAGCGCCCCAGCGCCGCCTTGCTCACCTGGTCGCGGAAATTGTCGAAGGAGCCGAACGCCTCGTCCAGTGCGCGCGCCAGGGCGCCGGCCGGCTCCTTGCCGCCACCAGGAGTCATGATCTCCCAGAAGAGGTTGTGGTTGACGTAGCCGCCGCCATTGTTCCGTACCGCCGTGCGAATGTCCTCTGGCACCTTGCTCATGTCGCGCAAGAGCGCCTCCGCTTCCTGCCCCTGCAGCTCCGCGTGCTTCTCCAGCGCGGCATTCAGGTTGGTGGTGTAGGTACCGTGGTGCTTGCTGTGGTGGATCTCCATGGTTCGCGCATCGATGTGCGGCTCGAGGGCGTCGTAGGGGTAGCCCAGCTCCGGCAGCTTGAACGGATAAGCCATGTGCACCTCCCTTTTTTAGGCCCCGCCCCGGGGCCGTGCCCGTGTGTCCTCCAATGGCCAGTCTCCACGCCGCAGTCCGCCGGCAAAAAAGCCCGCCGGCTGACCCCGCGGCGGGCATCGCCCGTATTCTAACGTCTGGACGACGCCGCGTCGATGCGGCGGCCAATGCTCGCTTGCGGCACCGGGCGCCGCGGCTCAGATTCGCGCCCGTGATCGACCTGCGCAGCGACACCGTGACGCGCCCCACGCCCGCCATGCGCGAGGCCATTGCCCGCGCCGAGGTAGGCGACGACGCACTGGGCGACGACCCGACCGTCGCCCGGCTCCAGGCCCGGGTCGCCGAGCTGCTGGGCAAGGAATCCGCACTCTTCTTCCCCAGCGGCGTCATGGCCAATGAAGCTGCACTGCTGGTCCTCGCCCCGCCGGCGACCGAGGTGGTGGTGGAGGCGAACTGTCACCTGGTGGATTGGGAGGATGGCGCGCCCGCACAATGGGCCGGCGTGCAGCTCCGGCCGGTGGCGACGCCGGACGGGATGCTCACCCCCGAGCTCGTCTCTCTGGCGATCCGGCCGGCCAGCCGCTACCAGATCCGCACCTCGCTGATCTGCCTCGAGAACACCCACAACGCGGCCGGCGGTCGCATCCTGTCCCCGGACGCCATGCGCGCGATCCGGCAGGTCGCCGGGCAGCACGGGCTGCCCGTCTACCTGGACGGCTCGCGCCTGTGGAATGCCAGCGCGGCGAGCGGCGTGCCAGAGGCCGAATACGCCGCCCAGGCCGACCTGCTCATGGTCACGCTGTCCAAGGGGCTCGGCTGCCCCGCCGGCTCCCTCCTGGCCGGGCCGGCCGAGCTGATCGAGCGGGCCTGGCGCGTCCGGCGCCGGCTGGGCGGCGGCATGCGCCAGGTCGGACTTCTGGCCGCCGCCGGCCTCTACGCTCTCGAGCACCACCGCGCACGGCTGCACCAGGACCACGAGCGCGCCCGCCTGCTCGGCCGCCTCGCCGGCGAGCTGCCCGGGATCCGCGTCGTCCCGCCAGAAACCAACATCGTGATGCTCGACCTGCTCCGCGAGAAGCCGGAGGCCGGAAGCATCGTCGAACGCCTGCGCGAGCACGGCGTGCTGCTCACCGCCTTCACGTCGCGCCGGCTGCGCGCCGTCACACACCTGGACGTAGACGACGCCGCCGTTCACGCCGCCGCCGCCGCGCTGCGCGAGGTGCTGCAGGCGTCATAGGCGCCCGGTGCCGCAGCCGTCGTGGGCGCCCGTCGCAGTGCAGATGGCCAGCGCGCTGCCGGCGCCGCCGTCGTCCCCAGGCGCTATGCGATCGGCCGGTTTTGCCCTTGTCCCGCCGGGCGGGAATCGTATCTTAGCCGGCGGGGTAGCTACCGGGGGTTTACCACCCGCACCAGCAGAGGCGGAAGACCATGCCACCCACCACCGTCGAGCTGAGCGACGAGAAGCGCAAGGCGCTGAGCGTGGCCATTGCACAGATCGAGCGCGCCTACGGCAAGGGTTCCATCATGCGCATGGGCGCGGACGGCGCGCGCATGCAGATCGAGGCGATTCCCACGGGCGCCATGAACCTGGACGCCGCCATTGGCGTGGGCGGCATTCCCCGCGGCCGCATCACCGAGATCTACGGCCCCGAGTCCAGCGGCAAGACCACGCTCTGCCTGCACGTGATCGCCAACGTGCAGAAACAGGGCGGCGTGGCCGCCTTCGTCGATGCCGAGCACGCGCTGGACATCGACTACTCGCGCAAGCTGGGCGTGGACGTGGACAACATGCTGGTCAGCCAGCCGGATACGGGGGAGCAGGCGCTCGAGATCGCCGAGGTCCTGATCCGGAGCAGTGCCGTGGACGTGGTGGTGATTGACTCGGTGGCCGCGCTGGTGCCGCGCGCCGAGATCGAGGGCGAGATGGGCGACACACATGTCGGCCTGCATGCCCGCCTCATGCGTCAGGCGCTGCGCAAGCTGACGGGAGCGGTCAACCGCTCGCGGACCTCCGTAA
>JACQVE010000065.1 GCA_016209965.1 Gemmatimonadota bacterium
AACTCGGGCGGCGTCCGCCATGCCGAGCGCAGCACGCGTGCCTCGAGGCCGGCGGGGATGACGCGCGCCAGATTCTCGGGAATACCGCCCCCCGTGACGTGGGCGAGGGCGCGCATCCGGCCGGTGTCGAGTAACGGCCAGACAGGATGGAAATAGCTCTTGTGCACGCGGAGCAGGACATCGCCCACCCGGGCCTCGAGGCAGGGAAAGGTGTCCTCCAGCTCGAGACCGAGTCGGTCGAAGAGGAGCCGGCGCAGCAGCGAGTAGCCGTTGGTGTGGAACCCGTCAGAGGCCAGGCCGATCAAGGCGTCGCCAGCGCGGACCCGGTGAGCGCCGAGCCGTCTCGACTCCTCCACGACACCCACCATGAAGCCGGCCAGGTCGTACTCGCCCGGGGCGTAGAAATCGGGCAGCTCCGCAGTCTCACCACCCAGCAAGGCACAGCCGTGCGCGGCACAGGCCGCCGCCATGCCCGCCACCAGCTCCTCGACCGTGCCGGGCTCGAGACGCGACATCCCGATGTAGTCCATGAAAAAAAGGGGGCGCGCCCCCTCGACCAGGATGTCATTGATGCAGTGGTGCACGAGGTCCCGTCCCACGGTGTCGTGGCGACCCGCGCGCACCGCGACTTTGAGCTTGGTACCCACGCCATCGGCGCTGGCCACGAGCAACGGCTGCTCGAGCCCAGGCGGCAGGCGGATTACGCCGCCGAAGCCACCGGGGCCGGCAATGACACCGGCGCCGGCCGTAGGCGCCGTCAGCTCCCTGATCCGCTCCTTGATCCGAGAAGCCGCATCGCGGTCGACCCCCGCTTGCCGGTAGCTGCTGGCCGCTCTCGAGGCACCGCGCTGGTCACGCCCAGACATTCGCGCCCGCCGGCAGCGTATGCTCGAAGGCGGTCATCTCCCGGAACGCGCGCACCCGATCCTGCACTTCGGCTGGCGTGAGGTCCAGGAAGCGATCAATGCTGAAGCGCTCCACGGCAAAGGATCCCATGGCAGAGCCGTAGATCATGGCACGGCGCAACTCGTCTGGCGCCGTCGCGCCCGCCTGGGCAAGGTATCCCAGGAACCCACCGGCAAATGCGTCGCCCGCTCCCGTGGGATCGAAAACCACTTCCAGCGGATAGCCAGGCGCAAAGAAGGTCATGTCTCGCGTGAAGAGGACGGCGCCGTGCTCGCCTTTCTTCACCACTATGGCCTGGGGCCCCCGCTCCTGGATCCAGCGGGCGGCGCGCAGGAGGTTGTAGTCACCCGTGAGCTGGCGTGCCTCCGAATCGTTTACCAGGAGCAAGTCCACCCGGGACAGGACCTGCAGGAGGGCGGCACGCTTGCCTTCGATCCAGTAGTTCATGGTATCGCAGGCTACGAAGCGGGGCTTCTCGACCTGCTGCAGCACCTCCAGCTGGAGCTCGGGGTCAATATTGCCCAGAAACACCCAGGCAGCACGCCGGCAGTCCTCCGGGATGCGGGGCCGGAACTCGGCAAAGACACCCAGCCGCGTTTCGCGGGTCTCCCGGCTATTGAGGTCGTAGCTGTAGACGCCGGACCAGCGGAAGCTTTCCCCCGGCACCTGGATCAGCCCGGAGAGGTCCACGTCGCGTTGGGCCAGGAACTCGAGGTCAGCCAGAGGGAAGTCGTCACCGACAACACCCACTAGGTGGACCGGGTGGAAGAAGGAGGCCGCGGCACTGAAGAAGGTGGCCGACCCGCCCAACACGTCGCACGCTTCGCCGAACGGCGTCTCGACCGTGTCGAGGGCCACACTCCCCACCACGAGCAAACTCATCCCGCGTCCTCCCGTTCCAACCGTTCGGGTGCTGTGAGCCCCAGCAGCTCGAGGCCGTTGCGCAGCACGATCTGGACAGCGCGTGCCAGCGCCAGGCGAGCGCGGCGCAGCTCGGGGTCATCCACCAGCACGGCCAGGGCAGGGTTGCGGCTGGGGTTTCCCGAATGGTACCACGAGTTGACCATCCCGGCCGTCGCCTCAAGGTAATCGCACACTGCGTGCGGCGCACGCGCTTCGGCGGCTCGCTCGACGACTGCGGGCAGGAGGCTCAACTGCTTGACCAGCTCCTGTTCGGCTTCCGTTTCCAGCCGGTTCAGCTCCGCGCCCTCCGCCTCGATCGCCTCGGGCACCAGCCCTGCTTTGCGGAAGATGCTGCGCATCCGGGCATGCGCGTACTGCACCTTGTAGACGGGGTTCTTCTCCGATTGGTCCAGCGCGAGGTCGAGATCGAAGACCATTTGCGCATCGCCGCGGCGCATCAGGAAGAAGTAGCGGGCCACGTCCACGCCGGTCTCCTCGAACAGCTCGCGCAGGGTTACGTACTCACCCACCCGCTTGCTGAGCCGCACCTCCCGGCCGCCCCGCATGATGCGCACGAGCTGGACGATCTCGACATCCAGGAAATCGGGCAGCCCCAGCGCCGCCATGGCTGCCTGCATGCGGGGCACGTATCCGTGATGATCGGCTCCCCAGACGTCGATCGCGTGGTCGAAGCCGCGTCGCGCCTTGTCCCGATGGTAGGCAATATCGGGTAGGAAATAGGTGTAGCTGCCGTCCCGCTTCACGAGCACGCGATCCTTGTCGTCGCCGAAGGTCGTAGTACGCAGCCAGTGGGCGCCTTCGGAGCGGTAGGTCAGCCCGCGCGTCTCCAGCTCGTGAAGCGTCTCCGGGATCTTCCCTTCGCGGTAGACTCGACTTTCCGGATAGTAGACGTCGAAGCGGACGCGGAACTCCCGCAGGTCATGGTCCTGCTCGGCCTGTAGTCGGCGTGTGGCCCAGTCGCGAAGCCGGGCCAGCCGTTCGCCTCGCGCTGCGCCGCGCAGCTCAGAGCCGTGCTCCGCCTCGACCTGGCGGGCGAGCTGGGCGAGGTACTGGCCGTGATAGCCGCCGGCCGGGATCTCCGCGGCCACTCCCTGCAGCGCGAGCCAGCGCGCCTCGAGCGACTCGGCCAGTTTCTCGACCTGGGCGCCTGCATCGTTGACGTAGAACTCTCGCTCAACTTCGTGGCCGGTCCATTCCAGCAGACTGGCGATGGCGTCGCCCAGTGCCGCGCCGCGGCCGTGGGCAACATGCAGCGGCCCTGTGGGATTGGCAGAGACGAACTCGACCTGGAACCGCTGCGGGTGCGCGCTCGCGCTGCGGCCATAGCCCCGATCCTGGGGCAGAATGCGTCTGAGCTGCTCCTCCAGCAGGGCGCGAGCGAAGCGGAAATTGATGAAGCCCGGGCCGGCGATTTCGGCTGAGGCCACGCCGGCGGCTGGGAGGTCGAGGCACGCCACCACCCGCTCGGCAATGGCCCGCGCCGGGCTGCCCAGCTGCGGAGCTAGCACCAGAGCCAGGTTGGTGGCGAGATCCCCGTGTTCCGGCTTGCGCGGCCGCTCGAGCTGGATTTCGACGGCGCGGCCGCCCCCCAGCTCCGCCGCGATCCGCTCCAGTTGCTCGCGTAACTCTCGAGCGGCCATCTACTCCTGGGATGTGCTGGCCGGCGCGCCGCCGCCCGCCTCAGACTTGGGTTCGCTCTTCGAGCTACTCTTGCCCTCGGCCTTTTCGGCCGGCGCGCCGCCACCCTTCTCCGCCTCCGCCGCCTTCTTGTAGCCTTCGCTGCGGTAGTCCGTGATGTAGAACCCGGCACCCTTGAACAGCACGCCGGCACCCGCCGAGAGCAGCCGTTCCGCCCGGGCGCCGCACTCCGGGCAGGTCTCGAGGGGCGGGTCGCTCATCCGCTGCAGCCTGTCAAAGCGATGTCCCTTCTCACACCGGTATTCGTACGTTGGCACAGTCCCTCCACCTGTTTCCGGATCAGCGGGCGCGGCCGCGACAGCGCCCCGCCCCTAAGTGGTCGAATCCGCAAATACGCCCGCATTCGGCCGCCGATCCATCCCCGCTGGCTGCGTGGGCGTACCTACGAACTCGACCCCTAAGCTCCGCCGCTGCGGTATACGCCCCACTCCTCCCTCAGAACTTCGCTGATCTCGCCGAGCGAAGCTATGGCCCGCACGGCTTCGATCATGGGCGGGAGCAGGTTCTCCGAGGCGCGCGCGGCCGAGCGCACCGCCGCCAGCGAGCGCTGCACCGCGGCGGCGTCCCGGCCGCGCCGCCGCGCTATGAGCTTCTCCCTCTGCCTTCGCCCCAGAGCGGGAAAGTCGGGCTGGTCGATGCGCGGCGGGCCCTCTTCCTCGCGGAGCGCGTTGACTCCCACGATGACGCGCTCCCCGGCTTCCACCGCCTGCTGGTGCTCGTAGGCCGCCCGCTGGATCTCGTCCTGGAAGAATGCGATCGAGCCGGCGGCGCCGCCCAGCCGGTCCACCGTCTCTAGGTAGCCGCGCGCCCGCGCCTCGAGTGCATCCGTCAGCGCCTCGATGTAATAACTACCACCCAAGGGATCGACAGTTTCACTGACTCCCGACTCCTGGGCCAGGATCTGCTGCGTGCGCAGTGCCAGCTTGGCCGAAGCTTCGGCGGGCAGCGCGAGCGCCTCGTCATACGCGTTGGTATGCAGGGACTGCGTGCCGCCCAGGACAGCAGCCAGCGCCTGGATGGTGACGCGGACCACGTTGTTCAAGGGCTGCTGCGCGGTCAGCGTGACGCCGCCCGTCTGCGTGTGGAAACGCAGCCGGCAGGCCTCGTCAGAGGCGCGGAAGCGCTCGCGCATGAGGCGCGCCCACAGCCGCCGTGCCGCCCGAAACTTGGCCACTTCCTCGAACAGGTCGTTGTGCGCCGCGAAGAAGAAGGAGAGGCGGGGCGCGAAAGCCTCGAGGTCCAGCCCCCGCTCCGCGGCACGCCCTACGTATTCCAGCGCATTGGCCAGCGTGAAGGCGAGCTCCTGCGCGGCCGTAGCCCCGGCCTCGCGGATGTGGTAGCCGCTGATCGATATGCTGTTCCAGCGCGGCAGCTCCGCGGCGCAGAAGGCAAAGATGTCCGTGACCAGCCGCAAGCTGGGCTCGACCGGATAGATGTAGGTGCCCCGCGCGATGTACTCCTTGAGCAAGTCGTTCTGCACTGTCCCGGAAAGCCGGTCGCGCGGCACGCCGCGTTCGTCCGCCAGCGCCACGTAGAGCGCAAGCAAGACCGCCGCCGTGGCATTGATGGTCATGGAGACGGACACGCGGTCCAGCGGAATGCCGTCGAACAGGGCACGCATGTCCTCGAGCGTATCGACCGCCACGCCGACGCGGCCAACCTCGCCCTCGGCCACGGGATGATCGGAGTCGTACCCCATCTGCGTGGGCAGGTCGAAGGCCACGCTGAGCCCCGTCTGCCCGTGGTCGAGCAGGTAGCGGTAGCGGCGGTTCGTCTCCTCGGCGGTGCCGAACCCGGCGTACTGGCGCATGGTCCACAGTCGTGCGCGGTACATGGTCGGGTAGACGCCGCGCGTGAAGGGGAACTCGCCGGGATAGCCGAGAGCGGCGTCGTGATCCGGCGCCAGGTCGCCCGGCGTGTACAGCCGCTGGATGGGGATGCCGCTGC
>JACQVE010000066.1 GCA_016209965.1 Gemmatimonadota bacterium
GCCTCAGGGTGCCTCCCCCTTCAGGTACTTCTCCGGCAAAGGATTGTCCGGACGCTCCGCCTCCCAGAACACCGTCACCACCCACCAGCGCGCCCCGTCATACATGAGCTGAATGCTATTGATGCCACGGGCGAAGGGCGCCGGATCTTCCGCCGCACGCCGCGACTGGTACGTGCTGAACACGTGCACCATGTTGCCGAACCGCTCCGTGCGCCGCGCGATCTCCCGCTCGAAAAAGCCGTTGGCCTCGAAGAACGGCGCCGCCGCCAGGATGTAATCCTCCAGGGTCAGCACCCTCGCCCGGAATCCACCCTCCGGGTTGGGTCCCACCGGGATGAGGCGCGCCCCCGGCACGAACAGCGAGCGCATCCGATCCCAGTTGCGCTTCTGCCCCTTGGGCCCGGAGATCACGTCGTAGAGGGCGCCCAGGATCGCGTCGATCGAGGCGACGTCCGCGGGCGCGGCCGCCGGCGGCGCAGCCTGCTGCGGCGGGGTGCCCTGGGCTCGGAGCGCCGAGGGAGTGACCAGCAGGGCAGAAGCGCCTAACCCCAGAGCGGCTAGACCGCACCGCCACACGCTTGCGTTCTCTATCATCGTCGCTCTCCTTCACTTTGCCTGAGGCGCGCGTCGAGGCCGGTAGACAGGCAGCTCATACGGTGATCTCGATTCGGGAGCAAATCACGGAGTAGCCGAGGGCGAGCGACTCGCTCCAGACTGGCTCCGCGGCGGCGAGTCAGCGCGGCATCAGCCAGGTCGGCATAGGGTCTCTGCGGCAGGTGGAGTCCGCCGATTGATGCATCGGCCGCGAAGATATCACTCTGCGGGACACTTGTCATTCGGACCAGCGGAGCTTCGCCGCGGCTATGCCCCGCTGGTCCTGCTGCTAGTGCGGCTTATGCTTCTTGTGGCCGGAGGCGGGGCGCGGCATCTTCGGCGGCCGGCACCTCTCTGGTCTTCAACTGATCGGGCCTATGCGACCCCTCACCTTCTCCTCGGGGCTTGCCCTCGCGCTGGCGGCGCAACTGTGCGCCACCGCAACCGCTTACGGCCAGGATGCCGCGGCCAGGCCGGACGACATGAGCGCCCGCTACCGTGCCGCGGCCGATCGGCTGATCGATGCCGCGCTCAGGGACAGTGCGGCCTACGCCCGGCTGACCGAGCTGGTGGATCGGTTCGGCCCGCGCTTCAGCGGGACGGAGAACCTGGAGCGCGCGCTCGACTGGATCCTGGCGGAGATGAAGAAGGATGGGCTCGAGAACGTGCGCGGCGAGCCGGTCATGGTGCCGCACTGGGTGCGGGGCGCCGAATCGGCCGAGTTGCTCTCCCCGATGCGCCGCAACCTGCCCATGCTGGGGCTGGGCGGCAGCGTGGCCACGCCGCCGCCAGGCATTGCAGCCGAGGTGCTGGTGGTGAGCAGCTTTGCCGAGCTCGAGGCTCGCCGCGCCCAGGCGCGGGGCAAGATCGTGCTCTTCGACGTGCCCTTCACCAATTACGGCGAGACCGTGCGCTACCGCAGCAACGGCGCCAACGCGGCGGCGCGGGCCGGCGCCGTCGCCAGCCTGATCCGCTCCGTGACGACCCATTCGCTGCAGACGCCGCACACGGGCGCCATGCGCTACGACACGGCCGTGCGGCGCATTCCGCACGCCGCCATAACGGCCGAGGACGCCGCGCTGCTGCACCGCTTGCAGGATCGGGGCGAACGCGTCGTGGTGCGCCTCAAGATGGAGGCCCGCACCCTGGGGGACGCGCCCTCCCGCAACGTGATGGGCGAGATCGTGGGCTCGGAGAGGCCAGAGGAGGTGGTCGTGATCGGCGGCCACATCGATTCCTGGGATGTGGGCCAGGGCGCCATGGATGACGCGGGCGGCAGTATTGTGGCCTGGGAGGCCGTGCGCCTCATGCACGCGCTGGGGCTGCGGCCGCGCCGAACGGTGCGCGTGGTGCTATGGACGAACGAGGAGAACGGGCTGCGCGGGGCCACGGCATACCGGGCCGCGCACGCACAGGAGGTCTCCAGACACGTCCTGGCCGTCGAGTCGGATGCCGGGGTGTTCAGGCCTACGGGCTTCGGCTTCACCGGCCCTGACTCGCTGTTCGAGATCGTCAGGCGGGTGGGCGCGCTGCTCGACCGGATCGGCGCCAGCACCATCAAGCGGGGCGGCGGCGGCGCAGACATCGGCCCGCTCATGGCGCAGGGGGTTCCGGGCATGGGGCTGGAGGTCGAGGGCGCGCGCTATTTCTGGTATCACCACAGCGACGCGGATACCGTGGACAAGCTGGACCCGCGCGAGGTGGCGCTGTGTGTCGCGGCCATGGCCGTCATGGCCTACGTGGTCGCGGACCTGCCGGAGCCGCTGCTGCGGGACACCCCTATGCGCTGACGCCGCCGGGGAGGCGCGGCTCTCGAGTCACTGCGTCCTGCCTGAAGTCACGAACGCGGATGCGTGAGCCTGGCCCTGCCCGTGCCCGCCTTCAGAGGCCGCTGTGGCCCCCCACCTTGAAACCCGGCCGCCGTTGCGCCCGTAAAGGGCAGTAAACAGGGAGGCAAACGTGCGGATTCGAGTGCTCTTGCTTGCCGCTGCCCTCGTCTCCCCCGGGGCCGGAAACGGTGCCGCGGCGCAGGCGGACAGCACTCGCATGTACGGCCGGATCACGACCGTGGATGGCGAGCGTTATGAAGGGTACATCCGCTGGGACAAGAACGAGGCGAGCTGGGCGGACATCCTGGATGCGACCAAGGAGATCCGGCCCGCGCGGCGTTCCGGCAAAGCAGTCCTGGAGCAAAGACGGGTGCGCGTCTTGGGCATCCCGGTGGGCTGGAGACGCCATGTCGGCTCGGCGCGTGCATTCCGGTCCGCCCAGTCGGGCATCCGCTTCGGCCATATCCTGACACTCGAGCCGCGCGGCGATGGCGCGCGGCTGGTGCTGGTTTCCGGCCGGGAAATCGAGCTGGAATCGGGTGGCGACCTGGGCGACGCCGTGCGCGGGATCGTGATCCAGGATCCTCGCAGCCAGGTGGAACTGGGCTGGGACGACGTGCGCCGCATCGAGTTCCTGACGGCGCCGGAGGCGGCGTCACGCCCCTCGGCCGAGCGGCTTTACGGCCGGCTCGAGACGCGGGGCGGTCAGCGGTTCACAGGCTACGTGGCCTGGGACATGGAC
>JACQVE010000067.1 GCA_016209965.1 Gemmatimonadota bacterium
GTCGAGGGCCAGCGCCTCGCGGTAATAGCGTTCGGCCTCGTCCAGCTCCCCCTTTACTTGGTAGACGTTCCACAGGTTGCCGAGCTGGTTCGCCTCCCCCTGCCGGTTGCCGATCTCGCGGTCGAGGGCCAGCGCCTCCCGGTAATAGCGCGCGGCCTCGTCCAGCTCCCCCTTGACCCGGTAGACGATCCCCAGGTTGCCGAGCTGGTTCGCCTCCCCCTGCCGGTCGCCGATCTCGCGGTGGAGGGCCAGCGCCTCGCGATAGTAGCGCGCCGCCTCGTCCAGCTCCCCCTTGACCTGGTAGACGTTCCCCAGGTTGCAGAGCTGGTTCGCCTCCCCCTGCCGGTCGCCGATCTCGCGGTGCAGGGCCAAGGCCTTGCGATAGGCGCTGCCCGCTTCGTTCCCCTGACCGGTGAGTGAAAGGATTGAACCAAGCCATTGGAGAAGATCAGCTCTGACCTTTGGTGACCCTGTAGACTTGGCCGCAGCGATCTCCTTCTTCAGCCACTCGATCCGCTCTCGCGCGGCCCCCAGCCCCGGCGGCTCCCCAAGGCCATAGCCGCGCCCTTCGAGAGCAATCCGGAGGTGAGCGCCGCGCATTGCGTAAAAGTCCTTGGCGTGTGCTGGCAGCTCGCGCTCGAGATCCGGATCGACAAACAGGACCAGCGCCAGGACATTCTGGAACACGAGCTCGCGGCGGACATTGAGCGCGGTGAGCAACGCCGCGCGCTTGTCGGCCGCCGCACGCGCAGCCGGCACTACTCCGACGACCGTTCCCGTCCGACCATGCACCGGCGTAAGAACGTCCTGCCGCGCGAGGATGTCGGGCTCCACCGAGGCGTCGATGAGCCGATGCTGCCACTCATCGCCAAGGTGGGCCAGGATTTCCTCCCATATCCTCGGCACCTGCTCCAGCGACGGCATCGAGACGATGTAGATCCCCCCGCGCTCCGCGGCCAGGCGGAGCCGCTCGCTCAGCTCGGCGATCCGCCGTCGCATGGACGGCGAAAGGTACGCGACGGCTACGCCTTGAGGCGCCGAAGGCGTGGGATCAAGACGGGATGGGGTCGCAGCCATTTCTGCTCGCCATTGCTGTACTCGAGTAGCGCCACTGCATTTAGCAAACGGAGGAACGGGGCCTTGGGAACTTCGACATCGACATCCGCCGTGGGCGGACACCACCACGGATTGTCCAGGACATGCTGCAGGAGCTGCAGTTCCTCCTGCGTCAGGTTGAACTCGTTGAAGCGCCCGATCGCGGCGTAGTCGACATCCGCCTCATCGACGCGCGGCGATGTGCGAGCCAGTGCCCTGAAGGTGGCTTCCCGGGCGATCCGCAGCGTCTCGCGGCAGTGTCCACCGCCAAGTCCGATCAGTTTATCGCGCGCCCCGGGGGTGATCAGATCTTCCGGCAAGCGGCGATGGAGCAGTTCTCGAATCAGCCCGCAATTGCGCAAGGTCACCTCGCTGCTCTTGCCATCGGCTTCCACGATTTTCGCACCAGGAAAGGGACGCGACGCCCCGAGTCGCGTTGTGATCCCCGAGAATCGGCCGCTGCAGGCCACCGCCTTGTCCACCATGAATGCCGCAGCGGCCCGAAGCTGCGCGAGCTGATGCCCCTGCTGGTCGAACAGGCGGAGCCCACGCTCGATGCTGAGCTTGTCCGTGTCGTCCACCAGAAACAGCAGACGTCGATCCTTGCCGAGTCTCGACTCGATGGCGGCGATCGTGGAGTTCACTCGTTCGATCAGTGTGCCGACCTCTGGGGCGTAGGTCTCGCGGACCTTCTTCCTCGTGTCCAGGCTCACGGCGTAGTTGAGCTGAAGGCCGGCCGTCAGCCAGTTCAGCATCGCCGGAATCGCCGCCCCACCGGACCCGGCGCCACGCCCCTCTCGTTTTGTCTCGCGCGTAGTCTCGACGGTGATCAGCCCCTTAAGCTCCTTGTACAACTTGACGAGATGGGGAACGTCGACGGGCCTGAGCCTCACCTGGCCGCTCGCGCTCTTCAGCGCCGCCGTGGCGAAGGCGAGAAAAAGGTCGATCGCTTCGATGTCCTCGGGATCGGAGACCTCTTTGATCGAGATTGGGACGGCCAGAAAATGGGCCGTTAGCTCGGGCTCGACCTCGAGACAGTTGAAGAAGGTGGACTTGCCGCTTCCCACGTGTCCGTGCATGAGCATGGTCCGGGATTCCCCCTTAAGCAGGACCAGCTCGCGAGCGATACTATTCAGGAAGTCGCCGAAAAGCGGCCGGTACAGAAGTGGATCGGTTGGGCCGAGCGGCTGCAGCCAGTCGAGATCTCGGTATGCCTGTTCCAGTCTTTCAAGTGTGCTCATAAAGGGCTCCGCCGGGTCCTGCGAATCTTACCCGAGACGACGCGCGATTTCCAGATGCAGGTCTCTGTGAGAACGCGGGGCACACCAGTCGTCGGTTCGCTCGACTCGCGTGCGCTGGGGCGGAGAGGCCGGCGCCGGCGGTGGGCCAGCCGGTGATGCGCCCCTGACCATGGCGAGAACGGATCTCGCCGGTGCCTGATTGTGCTCGTTCGCGACTTCCCTCCGGTCTCCTGAGCACGCTTTGACGGTTACCTAGCCGGGCCAGTCTGATGGACGAACGGACGCCTCGGGGCCCCCGGAGCGCCGCCCTGCTGGCGCGCTGTGCCTGGTGGCTCAGCGGAACTCGAGCTCGCGGCGGGTCCAGATCTCGCCGCGCCGCACCACCAGCGCGACGCGGCGCAGGTTGCGGATGTCCTCGAGCGGGTCCGCGTCCAGCACCACCAGGTCGGCATCCTTGCCCGGCTCGAGGGTGCCGAACCGCTCCAGCCCGCCCATGGCCCGGGCGCCGTTGCGCGTAGCCGCCACGAGCACCTGCATGGGGCTCAGCCCCGCCTCCTGCAGGGCCTCGAGCTCGAGGTAGATGGCAGGGCCGTGCAGGGTGAGCGGGTTGCCCGCGTCCGTGCCGGCGGCGACCGCGACGCCCGCGGCGTGCACGCGGCGCAGGTTCTCCCGCATGACCCGCTGCCGCTCTCCGGCGGCGGCAGCGCGCCGGGCCAGCTCGTCGGGCGGGGGACGCCCGGGCAGCGAATCCGTGAGGAACGCCTTGGCCCGGGTTTCAGGGTCCACGCACCACAGCTCGTAGCCTTCCGCCTGGAAGCGCCGCGCCCGGAGCTGCTCGTATCCTTCGGTCACCACCAGCGTGGGCGTGTAGACGACGTCGGCCTCCCGCGCCAGCCGCAGGAACTCCTCGTCCACTGGCTCCTCGTAGACGCTGTGCACGAGCACGCGCGCCCCCGCGCGCAACGCCACCTTGGCCTGCCATAGCCCGGTGGCGTGGACAATCAGTGGCACGCCCGCCGACCGCGCCTCGGCCCCGGCAAGCTGCACCAGCACCTTCCAGCGCGCGGTATCGGGCGCGGCTCGCCCCGCGAGGAACCAGATCTTAATGGCGTCCGTGCGGTTGGCCAGCAGGTAACTGGCGCCATCCCTCACCGCAGCCGAATCGGCCATGTAAAGGAACTGGCGCTCGCCCGGCACGTTCACCCAGTGGTCGCGGGTCGAGAGGAGCGGGCCGGCCGCGGCAACATGGGGCGCAGCCGTGCTCTGCTCCGCCGCTTCGCGCAGCCGCCAGGTCCAGGGGTAGCCGCCCACGTCGAAAGTAGCCGTGACGCCGGAGCACAGGTAGGCGCGGTAGAAGCGCTCCGGCCAGGCCTTCAAGGCCGCGACCGTGGCCGGGTAGGGGAACCGGTCGCGCACGTCCAGCGCATCCGGCCGGCCGTCCGCCCACCCGGTCTGCGAGTAGTGCACATGGGCGTCGACCAGGCCGGGGATGATCCACTTGCCCCGGGCAGGGACCCGCTCGACGTCACTGCCCATCGCGCAGGCGCTGCGTGGCCCGGCGCACTCGAGGCGCCCGTCTCGCATCACGACCACGGCATCCGGAACAGGCGCCGCGCCCGTGCCGTCCAGCAGCGTGGCGCCCACCAGTGCGAAGGGTGGGGGCGGCGCCTCCGCGGGCGCGGGGAAGGCAGTGGTGGCGGCGACCTTCCACCCCTGCGGCGTGCGCACGAAGACCCGCTCGCTCACGCCCCTGCTGGATACTCCTCGCTGCACGACCCGGTAGCGGTAGGCGCCGTAGACCGCGCCCTGCGTGAGGCGCGTGACCTCGAAATGGCTGGCCACCAGCGTATCGGGCCAGGTAGTGTCCCGCGGCGCGGCCAGCGCCTCGAACCCGTATTGCAGTCCTGCCGGCCCGCCGCGGACCAGCCGCGGCGACTGCAGGTAGTGCGAGAGGTAGCGCGCCCGGTCGCGGTCA
Source organism: Gemmatimonadota bacterium (assembly GCA_016209965.1). NCBI lineage: Bacteria > Pseudomonadati > Gemmatimonadota > Gemmatimonadota bacterium. The sequence continues at coordinate 4,312 of JACQVE010000067.1, forward strand.
TGGATCGCGGCGATGTTGCTGCGGAACGCGGCCAGCGCCTCCGTCGAGTCGGCCGTGCGGCTGGCCGCGGCGCCTGCCGCCCGCCCGGCGGGCGGCTGCGCGTCCGGGCCGCCCGTGCCGCGCGGGACACAAGCGGCGAGCAGCCCAGCCAGGCAGGCAAGAGGGACGACCACGCTCCACCCGAGGTTGCGCATGATACACCCCCTGGATCCGGGGTTGCTCGTCGGACCAGGTTTCCATCTTTCCTGTTGGCCCAACCACGCATGCTGCCGCCCCCTTAACGAAGTGCGCCAGCGCCTTGGCGGGCGCTGCAGGGCACGATTATCCACCGAATGGGGTCCGTTACCGGCAAGAGTCATAGCCAGATCGGTCAGGATGAAACTTGGAAACCAGGTCCGACGATAGTTAGCCGACGCCCCTCGCGCCAGCGTCCCGCGGCATTCCCTGCGGCTGGCAGCTCACGCTGGCAGCTCAGCGCTTGCTTGCGCGGCCGTCGGACGCGCCCGCATCTTAGGAGCCTTTGACCGCTGCCCCGTCGGGCCTCGCCGGCTCTCCTCCGCGGCTCTTGACGTGTCAGGCCGGTCCGGATTTTTTCCTGATTTCCAGTCGGAAGCAGGGTGCCGATCCGGCCGCCGACGTTGAGACA
>JACQVE010000068.1 GCA_016209965.1 Gemmatimonadota bacterium
CTGCTGGAGATCGTTGGCGTCCTCAGGCCGGACCAAATGGTGAGGTACCGGGCGATGATGGAGGCGCTGCATCCGGGAATGCTGCATTGATGGGTGTGCGGACCCCAAAGGAGGCTCGGCGCCCCATCGCGCGGGCCACACGCGACGGGGGATGCGTACATGAGTGACCCGCCCCCGGACCCCGACTCCGCCGAGGACACCGGCGGCGACACCGGCACACCACGCTGGGTGAAGGTGTTCGGGATCATCGCGCTCGTGGTGGTCCTGCTGTTTATCATCCTGATGCTCACCCGTGGCCCCGGCGGCCATGGCTCCGGTCGCCACATATCGTCCAGTACCACGGGCGGCCAAGCACCGCCCTCCGGCGCAGAACCTCGCCTGCAACCGTCATGACCCTGACACCGCGCCTCCGCAAGCTCGCGCTCACCGCGCATGTCACGTCCTCGGTCGGCTGGCTCGGCGCGGTTGGCGGGTTCTTGGCCCTCGCCATCGCCGGTCTGACCAGCCCGGATGCTCAGATGGTGCGTGCCGCCTATCTCGCGATGGAGTTGACCGCCTGGTTCGTCATCGTCCCGCTGAGCCTCGCCTCGCTGCTGACCGGGCTGGTCCAGTCCCTGGGCACCACGTGGGGCTTGTTCCGCCACTATTGGGTCCTTTTCAAACTGCTGATCAACGTCTTCGCCTCCATCGTCTTGCTGATCTACATGCAGACACTGAGCTACTTCGCCGGCGTCGCAGCTGAGGCGGCGTTGTCCAGCGCCGATCTCGCCGCGCTACGGAGCCCATCCCCCGTGCTCCACGCCGGTGCCGCCCTGCTGCTGTTGCTAGTGGCCACGACGCTGGCGGTGTACAAGCCGCGGGGGATGACGCGCTACGGCTGGCGTAAGCAACACGAGCAGCGTGCCGTGTCGCAGCCGCAGATGCAGCGACTACTGCTATCGGATTCATCGGCACCCGATGTGTAGGAAATCTCACCTCGGCTGCAAATGCTTCAGAAGCTCGGTGGCGACCGACTCGCGCAGGTCGCAGACAGTGCGTCTGCGCTCGGGTAGTGGAGGCCTCCGGCTTTTGTGCACGTGGTATGGAGCGCAGGGGTTGACGCCCTGGCCGCGCAGGCGCATCGTGATGAATGAACCGCCCGCCGACGGAGCTCCGCGAGTCGGATCCTTCAGCCAGTTCCACCATCACCTGCCGGCCTGGGCCCGGCGATGAAGCCTGAGGAAGCATGGGTCCCCTGGAGATTGTATTCGCCTTCCTGTTTGCCAGCTTGATCGTCAAGTCGCTGGCCGTGCCCGCGCTTGGGCTGATGCGGCGGCTGGTGGAGGCGTGGGCCAAGCGCATCGAGCAGCCGCCGAGCGACGCCGCGCTGCGCGCTGACGTGCAACGGCTGACGGAGTCTCTGGAAGCGCTGCACGAGCAGGTGCACGAGATCCGGCAGCAGCAGCGTTTCCTCGAGGGGCTGCTGGAGCGGCGGAACGAGCCCGCCCTCCCCGCCTCGCGGAGGGAATAGGGCGTGTTCTCGTGACGACTAAGGAAATTCTCGCTCAGATACCGGCGGCCCGGAGAAGGGCTGAGGTCGGAGCGAAGCCAAGGCGCACGCGGCACGGATTAATGGCCGCAAGGGTGGGCGTCCCGGAAAGCGAGCCAGGAAAGCCGCACCTCGCGTCACCAACGCCCGCACGGGATGAGAAGGGCTGAAAGCCGGCTGCTTCCAGCTCCGCCTGCTGTTGGCGTTGCATTAGATCAGCGCAGCAGATTTTCCAACCGCGGCGGCACGGGCCGCCAGCGGCATGCGCTCCTACCGGTACTCCGCCTGTAGCGCCTCGAGCGCGGCGCTGCCGGGGCAGAGCTCCTCGAAGGGCAGCTCGACCAGCGGCTGGTCCACCGTGCCCAGCACCTCGTGCATGTCGGCGGAATCGGGTTCCAGGTACAGCAGACCAGTGGCCACCTCACCCGCCTCCTGCCGCTCGCGCAGGTACTCGTACACGCGGTGGCGGTCGGTGGGGTCGTAGCCCTCCGGGACCTTGCGGAAGCGCACCACGCTGCCGTCGTGCATGGTCACGGCGCGCACCGCGCCGGCCTCGTAGGACGCCGTGATCTCCGCGGCGGGCGGCACGAAGTCGGCCAGGACCACGGGCTGGTAATGCTCGCGCGTGTAGAGATAGCTCTTGGTCGAGCCCTCGTGGTCGTTGAAGGTGACGCAGGGCGAGATGATGTCGACCAGCGCGAAGCCGCGGTGCCTGACCCCCGCCTCCAGAATGGGCACGAGCTGCGCCTTGTCCCCGGAGAAGCTGCGGGCGACGAAGGTCGCGCCCAGGCTCAGGGCCAGGAACACGGGGTCGATGGGCTGCTGCCGGTTCACCTCGCCACGCTTGGACCTGCTGCCCACATCCGCTGACGCCGAGAACTGGCCCTTGGTCAGACCGTAGACGCCGTTGTTCTCGATGATATAGAGCATGTCGAGATTGCGGCGGATGGCGTGGCAGAGCTGGCCCAGCCCGATGGAGAGCGAGTCGCCGTCCCCGGAGATGCCGATCGAGACCAGCTCGCGGTTGGCCGCGGCCGCGCCCGTGGCCACGGCGGGCATGCGGCCGTGCACGGCATTGAAGCCGTGCGCCTGGCTCATGAAGTAGGCCGGCGTCTTGGACGAGCAGCCGATGCCGCTCAGCTTCACGACTTTGTGCGGCGGGATCTCCAGCTCGAAGAACGCCTCGATGATGGCGGCGGTGATCGAGTCGTGGCCGCACCCCGCGCACAGGGTCGACATCGAGCCCTCGTAATCGCGGCGCGTCAACCCCAGGGCGTTCGTTTTTAGCCCGGGGTGCCGGACCTTCGGCTTCGCTATGTAGGTCATCGCTCTCTGCTACTCCTGCCGCTCCGCCGCCTCGGCGGCTGCGGCGGCTGTAGCCTGCGGCCGCCCGGCACTCAGTTTTGAAATCCGACCACTACCGCTCCAACCCTCGCTGAGTGCCGGGCGCTCGCCCTTGCGCTTTCTCCCCGGCCCGGCGGGTGCCGGCTTCAGCCCCAGGCTGCGCGCCAGCCCTTTCCGCTCGATCTCCGCTCTGACGCCCTCGACCACGTGGTGGCAGCTCAGCGGCAGCCCGCCGTACTGCCGGACGCCGGCCAGCCGCTCGCCCGGCACACCCGTCTCAATGCGCAGCAGCGCCGCAAGCTGGCCATCGCGGTTCTGCTCGACCACGAAGCTCAGCGCGTGGCGCTCCAGGAACTCGCGCACGGGCGCGTCGAAGGGGAAGCCGCGGACGCGCAGGTAATCCAGCGGCAGCCCCTGTCTCGCGAGCTGCTCCTGTGCCTCGAGCACCGCGGCATGGCAGCTCCCCAGCGACACCATCCCCAGCCGGGCGCCGGGTAGGGCGCGGAGCTCCGGCGCGGGCACCTGCCGCGCCGCCGCCTCCAGCTTCCGCTTCAGCCGCTCCATGACCTCCGCGTACTCGGCCGCGTCCTCCGTGTAGCCGCCGTATTTGTTGTGGCCCGAGCCACGGGTGAAGTACGCGCCCCTGGCGTGCACCCCGGGCAGCGTGCGCGCGGCCACGGCGTCGCCATCCCCATCCAGATAGCGGTAGAACTTCTCCATGCGCTCGAGGGCCGGTGCGTCCAACACCTTGCCCCGGTCCGGGCGGTAGCGGTCGTCCCAGCGCAGCCGGGGCACGACCCAATCATTCATGCCGATGTCCAGATCCGACAACAGGAAGACCGGCGTCTGGAAGCGCTCCGCCAACTCGAAGGCCTGGACGGCGAAATCGAAGCACTCGCCGGGGTGGGCGGGGAAGAGGAGGATGTGCTTGGTGTCGCCATGGGAGGCGTAGGCCACCTGCAGCAGGTCCGCCTGCTGGGTGCGCGTGGGCATGCCGGTGGAGGGTCCCGCGCGCTGGATGTCGAAGAAGACGGACGGAATCTCGGCGTAATACGCCAGGCCGATGAACTCGCTCATGAGGGAGATGCCCGGCCCACTGGTCGAGGTGAAGGCGCGCGCCCCTGCCCAGCCGGCGCCTACCACGATGCCGGCCGCGGCCAGCTCGTCCTCCGCCTGGACGATGCAGAAGCGGTTCTTGCCCGAGGCGGGGTCGCGGCGGTAGCGCTGGCAGAAGGCGGAGAAGGCGTCGATCAGAGAGGTCGACGGCGTGATGGGGTACCAGGCGGCGACGGTCGCGCCGGCGTACACGGCCCCCAGCGCCGCGGCGGTGTTGCCGTCGATCAGGATCGAGTCGGCGGTGGCGTCCATGCGTTCGAGTCGGAAGGGCAGGGGGCAGTCGAAGTGCTCGATTGCGTAGTCGTAGCCCAGGCGGATGGCCAGGAAGTTCGAGTCCAGCAGCGCCTTTTTCCGGGCGAACTTCTGGCGGAGCAGCTCCGTTACGACGTCCATCTCGATGTCCAGGATCGCGCATACGGCGCCGGCGTACACGATGTTCTTCATCAGGATGCGTTCCCGGTCGCCGTCGAAGTGCTGGACGCACATACGGGCGAGCGGGATGCCGAAGAAGGTCACGTCATCGCGGCGCAGCGCGGCGGGCAGCGGCCAGCTCGAGTCGTGCAGCAAGTAGCCGCCGGGCCGGACTTCGGCAATGTCGCGGGCGTAGGTGGCCGCGTTCATGGCCACGACCAGGTCGAACTCCGGCGGGCGCGCCGTGTGGCCCTCCCGGTTCACCCGGATCTCGTACCAGGTGGGCAGCCCCTGGATATTCGAGGGGAACAGGTTCTTGCCCGAGACCGGGATCCCCATGCGGAAGATGGCCTGCATGAGCAGACTGTTGGCGCTGGCCGAGCCCGTGCCGTTGACCGTCGCGATCTTGAGGGCGAAGTCATTGATGCTAGACACCGGCCAGCACCTCGCGCTTCTCGCCGGCGGCCAGGCCGGCATAGGGGATGAGCAGTTCGAACTGGCGCATGTCCCAGGCGGCGGTGGGGCAGCGCTCGGCGCATAGCCCGCAGTGGATGCAAAGGTCCTCGTCCTTGGCCATGATCCGCCCGGTCTGAGGCAGCCCGCCGGAGACGAACAGGGGTTGCGCCAGGTTCTCGGCCGGCGCACTGAGCCTGGCCCGCAGCTCCGCCTCCTCACCGTTGGCCGTAATGGTCAGGCAGTTCAGCGGGCAGACGTCCACACAGGCGTCGCATTCAATGCACAGCGCGTCCGTGAAGTGCGTCTGAATGTCGCAGTTCAGGCAGCGTTCGACCTCCTTGAGCGTCTGCTCGAGATCGAACCCCATTTCGACTTCCGTACTGAGCTGCGCCAGCCGCTGCCGCAGCTCGACGTGCCGCATCCTCGCCCGCTGCGCGGGGTCGTAGTCGTTGCTGTAGCTCCACTCGTGCAGCCCCATCTTGCTGCTGACCAGGTTCATGCCGTAAGCCGGCCGCTCGGTCAGCGCCACATGCTGGCACCAGTTGTGGATCGAGATCGCCGCCTGGTGCCCGTGCTCGACGGCCCAGATGATGTTCTCGGGCCCCCAGGCCGCATCACCGCCGCAGAGCACGCCGGGCAGCGTGGTCTGGAAGGTGATCCGGTCCACTACCGGCATCTCCGTAGCGTCGAAAGCGATGCCAATGTCTCGCTCGATCCAGGGGAACGCCGCCTCCTGGCCGATGGCGAGAATGACCGCATCGCAGGGGATAACCGTGCTGCCCACCCGCTGCTGGATGAGCCGGCCGCCTTCCTCGCGGGAAGAGAACACCTCGAACTCGACGCCGGTGAGCACGCCCTTCTCGACCAGGAATCGCCGGGGCGAGTAGTTCTCGACGATCTCGACGCCCTCCTCCTCGGCGTCGGCCAGCTCCCAGGGCGAGGCCTTGAAGTACTTGCGCGGCTTGCGGGCCACGACCTTGACGTCGGTGCCGCCCAGGCGCTTCGAGGTGCGGCAGCAGTCCATGGCGGTGTTGCCCACGCCGATGACCAGCACGCGCCGCTCGATGGATGTGATGTGACCGAAGGCGACGGACTCGAGCCAGTCAATGCCGATGTAGATCTTGTCGCTGTCGTAGCGGCCGGGGATCTCGAGGTTCTTGCCGCGTGGCGCGCCGGAGCCAATGAAGACGGCGTCGTACCCCTCCTCGAGCAGCGCTTTCATGCTGGTCACGGGCGAGTCGAGCCGCAGCTCGACGCCCATGTCCAGGATCATCTCGATTTCCTCGCGCAGCACCTCGGGCGGCAGCCGGAACTGCGGGATGTTGCTCCACATGAGGCCGCCGGGCCGGTCGTTCTTCTCGTAGATGACCACCTGGTAGCCCTGCGGCATGAGGTCGTTGGCCACGGTGAGCGACGCCGGGCC